>DASYHR010000139.1:0-3087 GCA_035998385.1 Dyadobacter sp.
GAAATAATTTTGACCTTCCTTCACAGCAAAGCTTCCTATTATAAGCGCACCGGTTTGTTTGGCTATCTGTTTCATCCACCGGGTTGTGGTGAGATTCATTGGCTCGGCAAAAGCCACATTCATCGTAAATCCGGTGTTGAACATTTCCGGAAGCACAATCACATCTGCTGGTTTGTCGAAGGTTGCAATCGTTTCTTCCAATGAAGACAGATTGGCCGTAACATCTTCCCAGTACAGATCCGCCTGAATGACAGCGATCGCCAGCGATTCTTTCATAATAAAAGCAATTATTTGCGTCCCGGAAATTTCATCCTGTAATCGGCATCTACATTTCCTTTCATAATATCCGATAATCTCTTTTTGATCAGCTGTTTCTTTAATGTAGGCAGATAGTCTACAAAGAGCTTACCCAGTAAGTGATCATATTCGTGCTGGATAATTCTTGCAGCCATGCCCGTATACTCCTCTGTATATTCATTCCAGTCGGTATCTCTGTAACGGATTTTTACCTTTTCAGGTCGGTATACATCCCCTCTGATTCCGGGAATACTCAGGCACCCTTCTTCGAAAGCCCACTCTTTTCCCGTTTCTTCCAATATTTCAGGATTGATAAACGTCTTTTTAAAATCGGCCAGTGATACATCTACATCCTCGTCATCATCATCATCGTCTTTTTCACTAAAAGGGGTGGCATCAACGACAAATATGCGAAGGTTCAGACCAACTTGCGGTGCAGCAAGCCCTACGCCATTTGCCGAATACATGGTTTCAAACATATCATCAGACAGCTTTTTGAGATCAAGCTCATCTTTTTCGATAAAACGGGTTTGTTTTCTAAGTATCGGATCGCCGTAGGCTACAACAGGATAAATCATTTTTTCTTATATACTATTAAATTGTAAACAAAACAGTTTGAAAAGTGCAGGGCTAACGCCGACTTTCCATGAAAGACTGAAGGATAATGGTAGCACTTATCTTATCTATATTACCCTTGTCTTTTCTATCACTTTTTTTTGAACCACCGGCAATCATAGCCTGCAGCGCCATAGATGAAGTGAAACGTTCATCATGCTCGTGTACGGGAACTCCCGGAAAAGTTTTTTCGAGTAGCTTGATAAACGATCTTACCCGGGCGGCGTTCTCGCTGTCAGTGTTGTCGAGCTTACGGGGCATCCCGACAACAAATCGCTCAACCTCTTCCTTTTCTTTATAACTTTTAAGAAAATCAATGAGGTCGTGGGTTCTTACAGTCTCCAGCGCTGTTGCGATAATTTGCAAAGGATCTGTAACTGCAAGACCTGTTCGTTTGGCTCCGTAATCAATCGCTAACAGACGTGGCATCTTATATGTTAATTAAAACTAATTACTTGCAAAGATAAGACCTTTCGCCTAGCTTTCTCCCTCATAAGCCTGACTAAGGCATATTTTGCTGCACACAATATATTAACATTATCTTTGTGGCATGATTGACAAACGTTGGATAAACCATCCTGATCTTACTCCTGAGCAAGCTCTGATCGTAAATGAGCTGACTGAATCACTGAAAATAGATTCTGCCCTTGCCACGTTACTGGCGCAAAGAGGTATCAGGGATTTCGAAGATTCCAGGCAGTTTTTCCGTCCCGATCTATCTAAACTTCACGATCCCTATCTGATGCAGGATATGGATCTTGCGGTGAAAAGACTGGTAAAAGCCATGGCCAATCAGGAAAAGATTCTGGTATATGGCGATTACGATGTGGATGGCACTACGTCCGTTACGGTCTTCTACGGTTTTCTAAGTAAAACATACCAGCACCTCGATTATTACATCCCCGACAGATACAACGAAGGATATGGTGTTTCCTGGCAAAGTATCGATTGGGCACAGGAGAATGGTTATACACTTATAGTTACGCTTGACTGCGGCATTAAATCTGTCGATAAGGTAACTGAAGCAAAAAAAAGAGGAATAGACTTCATTATATGTGACCACCACCGCCCGGGCGACGAACTTCCACCCGCAGAGGCTGTTTTGGATCCGAAACGTACAGATTGCCTGTATCCATATAAAGAACTTACAGGCTGCGGTGTCGGCTTCAAGCTATTGCAGGCGTTTTGCATAGATCAGCAAATGGATCAGAATATCCTTTTTGAATATCTGGATCTTCTGGTGGTAAGCATTGCAGCTGATATAGTTCCGATTACCGGTGAAAATCGAATTCTTGCACATTATGGCCTTTTGCGCATCAACGCTGCTCCCAGAACCGGAATTAAAGCTTTGATCAAAATTGCTGGTATGTCAGGCGTACTAGATATTACCAATGTGGTTTTCGGACTGGGGCCACGAATTAACGCAGCCGGCAGAATCAAACATGCGAAGGAAGCTGTCAGGCTGCTTCTTTCCGAAGAAACCGATGAGGCGGATGCTTTTGCAGAAGAAATCAACCAGCACAATAGTGACAGAAGAAATTTCGACAGCAGCATCACCGAAGAGGCATTGCTGATGATTGAAAAAGATGAATGGTTTTTGAATGCAAACAGTACCGTACTATATAAGGAAGACTGGCACAAAGGCGTGATCGGAATCGTGGCAAGTCGCTGCATTGAGAAATACCATCGACCCACCATCATTCTTACCCAATCTCACGGGAAAGCGGCAGGGTCTGCAAGGTCGGTGCCTGGCTTTGATGTTTACGAAGCAATCGAAGAATGTGCCGATCTGCTCGAACAATTTGGCGGTCACACTTTTGCCGCAGGTTTGACTTTACCCATTCAAAATATTGAAGCATTCCGTAAGAGATTTAACGACATCGTAAGCAGCCGGATATTGCCCGATCAGCTCGTTCCGATGATCAATATTGATCTTCCTCTGAGCCTGACAAGCATTACTCCAAAGTTTTACAATATTTTGAGGCAAATGGGTCCATTCGGACCGGGTAACATGACTCCGGTGTTTATGAGCAAAGAGGTGAGCCTGTCGGGCAATCCTCTTATTATGAAGGAAAAGCATATCAAATTTGATGTGAAGCAACAAGATTCACCTGCATTTACCGTAATCGGTTTCGGAATGGCACCTTGTTATAAAGATTTGTTGAATAACAAGTC
>DASYHR010000153.1:0-3391 GCA_035998385.1 Dyadobacter sp.
CAACACCATGCCTGAATGCGTGAATGAGGAAGCGGTTGCCTTGAAGCCTATTCAATATAGATCTGAAAAATATGATCTGATTGTGTTCGGCTATCAACCCTGGTTTTTGTCTCCGTCACTTCCTGCAACTTCTATTTTACAGGATCCGGCCTTTCAACAAAAACTGAAAGGAACACCGGTTGTGACCGTGATTGGCGGCAGAAATATGTGGCTTAACTCGCAGGAAAGTATCAAAGCATACATTCGTAATGCAGGTGGCAAATTGGTTGCGAATATTCCGTTAATGGATCGTGAACCCAATCTGATCAGCGTTCTAACCATTTTTCACTGGATGCTTACGGGCAAAAAAGAGCGTAAGTGGGGTATTTTGCCTGTTCCGGGTGTGAGTGAACAGGATATAAAAAGTGCTGACAAATTCGGTGTAATTGTGAACAAATCGCTGAATGAAAACGATTTTTCAGGTTTGCAAAAGGAAATCCTTTCTCTCGGGCTGATTGATATTCCAACGGATATATGGTTTATCGAAATGAGAGGAAAGAAAATTTTCAGGATTTGGGCCGGTCTGATTAAGAAAAAAGGAGTGACGGCTGAAAAGCGTGCGTTCTACGTGAATCTGTTCAAATATTATCTTTTGATTGCGTTGTTCGTAGCGTCGCCCATTATTCTGACCGTATATTTTATTCTGATCGCTCCGTTCAGTCAGAAATCTATCAGGAAATCGAAAGAATACTATTACGGTGTTGACTGAAATTTTTATCAGTAAATCATCAACTTAATTAATACCAATATTAAAATGTCAGAAGCATACATAACCAGGGTTTCCAAATTTGTTCCTAACGAGGGTGTTGCCAACGAGGACATGGAAGAGTACCTGGGATTCATAAACGGAAAGTCATCGAAATCCAAATCGATTGTTCTTCGAAATAATAAAATCAAAAACCGCTACTACGCATATACACGTGAAGGGCTACCTACACATACCAATGCCGAAATGGCTGCCTTAGCGGTAAAGGGACTTTTTGCTGGAAATTCGAATGAAATAAAAGAGGCCGATCTGCTTAGTGCAGGTACCTCAAGTCCCGACCAACTCATGCCCTCACACGGTGTGATGATCCATGGATGGTTGCCGGAAACTGGCTCGATCGAAGTGGTATCGCCTTCGGGTGTTTGTTGTGCAGGCATGCATGCATTGAAATATGCCTATATGTCCGTGAAACTTCAGGATAAGAAAAAGGCGATTGCAGTTGCTTCAGAGCGCTTTTCTCCCGCACTGAGGGCTGAACAATTTGAAGAGGAAGTGCAGGAGCTGATCCGCCTGGAGCAAAATCCTTATGTATCATTTGATAAGGATTTTCTGCGTTGGATGCTTTCCGATGGCGCAGGTGCGTTTCTAGTTGAAGGCCAACCCAATGAAACGGGGCCTTCACTTAAAATCGATTGGATTGAGGGATGTTCATTTGCTAATGTGGAAGAGGCTTGCATGTACCAGGGAGCACACAAATTGGAAGACGGAACGCTGAAGAGTTTCAAGGATTATTCTAACGAAGAAATTCAATCCAAATCAGTGTTCAGTATCAAACAGGATGTGAAATTACTTAGCGAAAAAATTGTGAAACTTGGTTTCAATAATTTGAAGGGAATATTGGATGAAAAAGGATTTGACATGAATGATGTCGATTATTTCCTTCCACATATTTCGAGCTACTTCTTCGAAAGTAAAATTGAAGACGTATTGATTGAAAACGGCATTCCGGTTCCCAAGGAGAAATGGTTTACAAACCTGGCTACTAAGGGAAATGTCGGTGCTGCATCAATTTATATGATGGTTGAGGAGCTGTTCAACAGCGGAAAGCTGGAGAAAAGCCAGAAGGTTTTACTTGCCGTTCCTGAAAGCTCCAGATTTTCATATATGTTCTGTCTGTTAACGGTTTGCTAGTAATTATTGAGTAAATTGTTGTCTGATTTCTGAATCAGTTTAGTGCGTAATCCCCGATCGTTATGAAAAAAGAAGACTTGCCGCAGGAACCTGGCGCCTTATCGCGCCTCACACGGGAACTTTGTTATGTCAAAAATGAGGATGGAAAGTATGAAACTGCTCTGAGCCAGGGTTGGGATGTTAAGAAAGAAGCGCTGGATAGTGCCTGGGACAATGTGAATGACAGGGTAGAAGAGGCTCGGAAGGCTGTAGCCAATGGCGAAAAAAGTCCTGTATACTATTTTATGGAACTGCGTCTCATGGATCTTCCGGTGTTGGCAGGCTATACAGGTTTCTTCGCTTTTTTTATAAAAAGGCATTTGAAACCATCTGTATTCAAGGGGCTTAGTGACAAGAAGCTTCAAAAGTATGCCGATGCCTTTGACATTACTGTAGACGAGTTGAAAAATTTTAAAGGTTAAGCAATTGAATACCGATATACGGACAGAAGAATTTCACCACGTTCAGGCTGCGCATTGTGAAAATGGTGTGACAACGGCTTTGCTTCGTCACCACGGCCTTGATTTCATGACCGAACCTCTTGCGTTTGGTATGGGATCAGGACTTTTTTATATACAAATCCCGTTTCTTACGATCAACAACGGTCCGGCAATCTCTTTCAGAACGATGCCGGGAGCTATTTTTGCACGGACCTGCAAGGCTTTGGGCGTGGAGGTAAGTCGGAAAAAATTCAGTAATCAGGAAAAGGCTCAACTTTTTCTGGATAAAAAAATAAGTGAAGGAGTGCCCGTAGGATGCCAGGTGGGCGTTTTTCACCTGACCTACTTTCCAAAAGAATATCGTTTTCACTTCAATGCCCATAATCTGATTGTATATGGCCGCGAAGGCGATCAATACAATATCAGTGATCCTATTATGGAAGATGTAACCCATCTTTCTGCTCAGGAGCTGAATCGGGTGCGTTTTGCACAGGGGCCACTTGCTCCAAGAGGTCATATTTATTTCCCTGAACGCATTGGTGTGATCAATGATGACCTCATCAGGAAAGGTATTGTAACGGGTATCAAGAGAAACGTGAGAGATATGCTGAAGATTCCGGGCAATTTTGCGGGAGTAGACGGTATCAGACACACTTCAAATCACATCAGGAAGTGGCGTGATAAACTTGGACTAAAAAAAGCGAGTTTATATCTCGGTCAGATCGTACGGATGCAGGAAGAAATCGGTACTGGCGGCGGCGGTTTTCGCTTCCTCTACGGTGCATTTCTGGAAGAGTCGGCAGCCTGGTTGCAGGACGACCGCCTTGCTAATGTGTCGGAAGATTTCACCCGTGCAGGGGATTTGTGGAGAGGCAGTGCGATCAAAATGGCAGGTGTATACAAAGGCCGGCTTACCGAACAGAAAGACTTCGAAGAGATCGCTGATATGCTTGTAAATATCCGTGAAGTTGAAAAG
>DASYHR010000171.1:0-2568 GCA_035998385.1 Dyadobacter sp.
TCAAAATATCCAGGGCTGTTTTCGATGATCTGGATAATTCATTACCGCGACCTTTCGAGAAACGCGGTTGTTCTTTATCTGCCAGGAATCCAGCCAGTTTACCCGATTTCACCTTTTCAACCTCTTCGATGTTATTCGCGATTTGATAGCCGCGCACTTTCAGACTATCGATCAGATTGGCGCCGTCCTTACGCTGATTAAAGTCGGCACGGCCACCACCAATAAATACATCCACATCTGTAGCAAGGAAGTCGTGTGCGATCTCCTGAGTCATGGCGCGCTTTGGCTGGTGCCCGATAAATGCTCCTGGTGTGGCGTGCGTAATAGAACAGGTGGCAACCAATCCGGTGGCCAGGCCCTTGTCTTCGGCTATTTCCAGAATGGTGCGTTGTGGCTTGTCGTCTGCATCCACGCCAATCGCGCCGTTTTTCGCCTTTTTACCAATGGAAAACGCGGTTGCGCCGGCAGCTGAATCTGTGATAAAGCTATCGGCCGACTGATTTTTATGAAAGCCGATGAAGTGTGATCTTTCAAGATTCAACGTATTCTTGTTGGCCACCATACCGGCATAGATCTGCGATACGCCCATACCATCACCCACCATGAAAATTACATTTTTGGGCTGCTTTTGTTTGCCTTTGCCAGGCGATTGTGCGAAGACGGAGACTCCGGCGACAATCAGAGAAACTGTTAAAATTAATTTTTTCATTCTAATCAAATTGTAAATAATCCCAAAGGATATATGCTGAACTGTTTGCGTAAGAAACCCGATAAAGAAGCTTTTGACGCGCATTTTGCTACCGCAAAACTAGATAAGCCTATTTTACCCTATTGTTAATTTCGGGGGCACCTCATTAACTCAATGTTAACGAAAGTAAATTTCCGATTAATACTGCTTATGCAGATTAATAAATTGTTAAAGCCACGTTCTGCAAGGATCTCTTCGGTATCTTTGCAGAACGCCGCAAACGAAGAATAAAATGAAGCTTGAAAAAACATTTCTGCTCCCTACAGGAAGAGCAGTTAAAATCATCGCAGAGCCTGCCGCTCACCCTACAGCTGCTTTCAGTATGGAGGATTTTGACATATTGATTAAGGAGCCGAGAGAAGAAGATTTCCACCCTCCTATCGGGGAAACGCATCCCAAGTATTGGAAGCTGAAGAAGCTGAATCCCAAAGAAGTAAAACTAATTGAGATCAAATACAGCGGTTTGTCTGAAAAACAGATCAGAAATACGCTTAAAGAATTTGAGAAATCACGCGCATCAGTAAACTGAACTGCACCTGCCACAAGAACAAAAGAACGGCCTGAATGAGCAATCAATCAGGCCGTTCTTTCGTTTATATTCCTCCCTTATGTCTTGCCCTAAATCAGGCATCCCGGGAATCCGGATATCCTCTCAAATGACATGCTGTCCCGGCTGTAATCCGAGCACTATTCGCTGATATACAGAAGATAACGCTGCTGCAAAGCATCTTCCCGCGTTTTGTGATTCAGGAATTTTGCTTTAAGCATCGTAATATGGAAGTGTGATTTTTTGATCACCTCAGCTTTAACTCCTGAATTGATCAGACTGTCGCCCATCACGTCTGTCGTGTAAACAAGGCATGGCCGCTGAGCCATGAAACGGGATAACTGCGACTCCTCTTTTAATACCTGCACCTCGTGCGGAGCGTAAAACTCAAATGACGGAGAAAAGGTCTTATAAGTAGCCATGGGCAAATCTTTTCTGTCCTGCGGAATCATCTTCAACAGCTCAGATCCCGACTGGTATTGAAAAAGAAAGGGATAAAAGAACACGAATAGAAAAACATACAATAAGGAAGCAGTGGCGTAGCCCGTGTACAGCATTTTTTGCAGCGGATCCTTTGCCTTGATCAGCAGTCCGGCTACGAGTAATACACCAGTTATAACAGCGGCAAATAAACCACCAGGCAGATCCACCAGGTAAATCAAACCCAAAACAGCTACGGCAAGTAGAAAGGAAACGACTGTCTGGCTGATCAGCAATACGCGCAATTTGCCGGAAGCAGCAAGTTGATAAAAAAAGTACGCTGTGATGATTGCGAAGTAGGGGAAAATCATCACAATGTAATGAGGCAGCTGAAAGCTTGACAACGAAAACATCACGAAGGTGATCAGCGTACTACCATAGATCACCCACCTGAGTGGCTTTTTTTCTTTGTCGAAACGAATCAGGTATACTACGCCGCCAACCAGACCGATTGACCATGGTAAAAAGGCCCATAACGAGGTATGCAGAAAAAAGGTCAGATCACCCTTTCCCTTGATCGGACCTGTATTGAAGAAGCGACCAAATTGGCTATCCCAGAAGAAAAACTTTAAGCCCGATACCTTCGTTTCTCCAAAAACTACCTTTTCGGGATGCAGATCAAACTGTGCATATAAAGAATATAATTCGGGAAGAATAAAGACGAACGAAAGGATCAGCAGAAGCCACCAACGCACACCTGTAAATTGTTTCCACTGACTTGTAAATACCCAATACAGCACCCATCCTCCGGCAATGGTGATCAGTACAAAAATCCCTTTTGTCATCATCGCGC
>DASYHR010000302.1:0-2117 GCA_035998385.1 Dyadobacter sp.
AACCGGTAGCAGACTTCTGGATGCTGGGTATCTATCCACGAAGAAATCAGGAGGAACGTGTATCTGATTTGAATCAAAAACTGGCGCGTCTATGCGGAGACTATAATGTCCGATACATGGATCCAGGAAAAGTGTTTCTGAAGGCAGATGGCAAAATAGATGAAAGCCTTTTCTCAGACGGTCTTCATCCGAACGACAAAGGTTACGGTCTGTTGGGCGCCGCTATAAAACCTTTTGTGAAATAGGGTTATAAAATCGAACCTACACCAAAAAGAATCACAAAAAGAAGCGTAGATAATGCCATCTGTTTCAGATACGGATCCAATTCACTGGCTTTGGTAAGTCTGGTAATGGCCAATCCATTTCTGATAAAAAGAGGAAAACTCAGGAGAAACAACAATCCCGTATAAGCCGAAAAGTGCTGGATGGCGTAAATCGTAATACACAACATGCCGGTGATCAGAATAAACCAATGGTAAATGACAGCTTTAGATCTGCCTAGCCGTACAGGAATCGAATTTTTACCGGTCGCTCTGTCCGATTCTATGTCTCTGATGTTGTTGATATTCAGTACTCCCACAGCGAAAAGTCCGCAACTGCTGGCAGGTAAAAGTAGATTCCAGTCCCAAACAAGCGTATGCAGGTAGCTGCTGCCTATCACACCAACCCATCCGAAAAAAATAAATACGGAAAGATCACCTAAACCTACATAACCATACGGGCGTTTGCCGGCCGTATACGTAATCGCTGCAATGATACATGCAATACCAATACCCAGAAATACCCAAAATGTACTAGCAGGGGCATTTTTTAGTGCGATAGTCAACAATGACAAGCCGGAGGCCAATGACAATATTGAAAAGACAATAATAGCCTTCAGCATGGCAGATGCCGGAATTTCCCCCGAGTGTACTGCCCTTTTAGGACCTTCACGCAGTTCCGTATCCTTGCCATTTACCGCATCACCGTAGTCATTCGCGAAGTTGGAAAGTACTTGCAGTAAAATGGTTGTCAGCACGCTTAGCAGCGCAACGGTCCAGCTAAACGTACCGGTGGAAGAAGCAAGAAAACTTCCCATCAGAATACAGGAAAGTGCGAGAGGAAGTGTACGGGGGCGCGCAGCCTCAATCCAGGATTTCATTCTTATTAAATCAAACTTAATTACTCAAAAACCCACAGCCTGTCAGTGACGATCTGAGCTGTGGGTTTTACATTATTTCATATCAGGCTGCCTTAATCAAATACCAACTGCTTTCAGGAATTCAGCATCAGTTGGAAGGATCTTCGAAGCGAAGAAGTCTGTCAATTCACCTTTTTCGTTGATGACGTACTTGCAGAAGTTCCAGGTAGGCTCTTTATCGTTCCATCCGTTCAAATCTTTCGAACTTAACCATTTGTACAATGGAGCTTTGTTTTCACCTTTCACCTCTACTTTCTCAAACATCGGGAAAGTTACACCGTAAGTTGCTGAGCAAAACGTAGCAATTTCTTCGCTTGTGCCAGGCTCCTGTCCGCCAAAATTGTTAGAAGGGAATCCAAGTACAACCACTTTATCTCCGTGTTCTTTATTAAATTTCTCCCAATCTGCATACTGCTTGGTGTATCCACATTTAGAGGCAACATTCAAAATAACTACTTTTTTGCCTTTGTACTGGCTAAGATCAACAGTTTTGTCTCCAACGAGAGATTTCACCTTAAAATCGTAAAGTGTTTGTTTTGCAATGGCATCTGCAGGTCTGTGAGATATCTCACTTTTGTCCGCAAAAATGCCGGTAATCAATGATGTAATCATGATAAATAGCGTCTTTAAAAAGTCCATAATAAGTAGAATATTAAGTTAAGCGTGAAATACATTTTAGGATTCACTACATTCTTTCAGGTACTTCTATCCCCAATAACTCCAAAGCATGATGAATCGTTTCAGATACAGCTTTTGATAATGCAATTCTGAATTTCACTGCTTCAGGGTTCGGATCAGAGAAGATCGATACTTCGGCATAAAACTGATTATATGTCTTCGCAAGCTCGAAAGCGTACAAAGAAATGATTGAAGGAGCAAACTCATTTGCAGCTCCTGCGACGCGATTTGGATATTGTGAGAGAGTAAAAATAAGTTC
>DASYHR010000317.1:0-12795 GCA_035998385.1 Dyadobacter sp.
CAAAAATGCCTAGTGGGCACAAAATTAGGTTAACTATATCATTAAATCAACCTATGTCCATTTAAATGGACAAACTTTCCCACTGTTTTTTAAAAACTTCCCGAAAGAACCCCTGATTTGCGAACTTTCAAAGACGTTGCATCAATTTTTTTTCCATTTCTCTCTTCCAGCTGTAAAATTCACCCGAAATAATTTTTTCACGGGCGGTGTTCACAAGCCAAAGGTAAAACGTGAGGTTATGCACGCTCGCTATCTGTGCGCCAAGCATCTCCGACGACTTTACTAAATGTCTTAAATATGCTTTCGTGTAGAATGTGCTCACATATCCTCCCAAATTCGGATCGATAGGAGACAAGTCATCTTTCCACTTTTCATTTCTGATGTTGATGATTCCCTCTGTGGTAAAAATCATGCCATTACGCGCATTACGCGTCGGCATTACACAATCGAACATATCAACGCCCAACGCGATACACTCCAGAATATTGGCTGGCGTGCCAACGCCCATCAGATAACGTGGCTTATCACGTGGCAAAATGTCACAAACAACCTCTGTCAGTTCGTACATGATTTCAGCAGGTTCACCCACTGATAATCCGCCAATTGCGTTTCCCTCTCTTTCCTGGGAAGCGATAGTCTCGGCGGACTGTTTTCTAAGATCTTTATATACACTCCCCTGAACAATAGGGAATAACGTCTGATTGTAGCCGTAACGCGGCGTAGTTGCATCAAAGCGCTTGCAGCACCTGTCTAGCCATCTATGCGTCATTTCCATAGAGTTTCGCGCATAGCCATAATCGCAGGGGTATGGCGTACATTCATCAAATGCCATAATAATGTCGGCTCCGATGGTACGCTGAATATCCATTACACCTTCTGGTGTGAAGGTGTGGATGCTACCGTCAATGTGTGACTTAAATACCACACCTTCTTCATTTATTTTTCGTCCTGTTCCAGCAAGTGAATATACCTGATACCCGCCGCTATCCGTAAGTATTGGCTTATCCCAGCCATTGAAACCATGTAATCCGCCAGTTTTTTCGAGCAGGTCAAGACCCGGACGAAGATATAGGTGGTAGGTATTACCTAAAATAATCTGTGCCTTTACATCCTCTTTCAATTCCCGCTGATGAACTGCTTTCACAGTTCCTGCAGTCCCTACAGGCATGAAAATCGGTGTCTGGATGGTCCCGTGATCGGTTTCGATTACCCCGGCTCTTGCCTTCGTCTGGGTATCTTCAACTTGTAGGGTAAAATTCATTCGGTATTTTAAAATGTTGCACTGCAAAAATAGGAGTAAGGTTTCTAAGAATCCTGACAATGACTGTATATTTGTACAGAATATGGCAAAAATTTACAACTCTCTTCAATTGTGGCGGATTATTTACTCTATGTGTTAGGGGCGTTTGTTCTTATCCAGCTGTGTTATTACCTCTTTTTTTTTACCAGACTTGCCTTTTATAGCAAAAACTCAAATTACGGAGGTGCCACACCAGGTATCAGTGTATTGGTGTGTGCTTGGAATGAAAGGGAAAATCTCCGGGAACTGATCCCACTTCTGGATGCACAGGAATATCCTGAGTTTGAAGTGATATTGATGGACGACCGTTCAGATGATGGCAGCGAGGAGTATATACGGGAAAATATCAACAACTGGAAAAACATCAGATACATCCGTATCAATGACCAGTTTGACCATGTTACTCCCAAGAAATATGCGCTTACCGTCGGTATGAAGCAGGCCAGGTATCCGGTGGCGTTGATGACCGATGCCGATTGCAGGCCCACTTCCGTACACTGGATTGCAGCTATGGCATCCCACGTCAGTGACCAGCATGATATAGTGCTTGGTTTCTCGCCCTATGAAAAAGAACGCGGCTTGCTCAACTGGTTTATCAGGAGTGAAACATTTTACACTGCAGTTCAATATTTATCTTTCTCGCTTGCGGGACTTACCTATATGGGAGTAGGGAGGAATATCCTATACAAGCGATCCGTGTTTTTTGAAAACAAGGGCTTTTACACCCACCGGAAAATATACGGAGGCGACGATGATCTTTTTCTGAATGAAGTCTCTACAAGTAGTAATACAACGATTTCGATTGACCCGGAATCATTTATGTATTCCAAACCCAAAACTACCTGGTCGGACTGGTACAGACAGAAGCAGCGACATATGTCGGTAAGCTCGCACTATCGGATGAGGAATAAAATTTTACTGGCCTTATTGTCCGGAGCACATGTGGGTGTGTGGACAGCGGGTATTGCAACACTTACATTAGGGCTGTTACAGCAGAATATCGTGTTGCTGCAACTTTTGGGAATATTATTTGCAGTACGATGGTTTGTACAATTGCTGCTTCTACTGATTATTAACGGAAGATTGGGGCGGACAGTCGGTTGGGCAACTTTCCTGCCGATGGATCTGGCATTTTATATTTATTACGTAGTGTTTGGGATGATTACATTGACCAGACGAAAACCAAGAACTTCATGGAATTAATTCATAAATACTTTCCTGATCTGACAGAAATTCAGGTGAGCCAGTTTGCGCAACTGGAGGAGCTTTACAAAGACTGGAACGCAAAGGTAAATGTGATTTCGAGACAGGATATTGATACATTATATGAAAGACATATTTTGCATTCTTTGGGAATAGCCAAGGTGATGGCATTTAAGCCTGGTACTTCGGTATTGGATGTAGGTACTGGTGGCGGCTTCCCGGGCATTCCGCTCGCTATCCTTTTTCCTGAATCACACTTTCATCTGGTAGACAGCATCGGGAAGAAAATCAGAGTTGTTCAGGAAATAGCCACGGCGATTGGCCTGAAGAACGTTAAAATTGAACAAAAAAGAGCAGAGAGGCTGGATGACGAATATGAGTTTGTCGTGAGCCGTGCGGTTACCAGGCTTGCGCCGTTTGTGGGTTGGATACAAAAGAACATCAGCAGAAACTCATTTCACGATCTGAGGAACGGTATTTTATATCTCAAAGGAGGTGACCTTGACGAAGAACTAAGTGAGGTGAAACAAAAGACAAAGATTTACAATCTGACAGATTATTTCACCGAAGAATTTTTTGAAACAAAAAAGGTAGTATACGTACCTTTGTAACCAATATTTAAAAATCAATAACCTGAATCAAAATGAACGAGAAATATAGTGCCAGTGCGCTTCTGAATCCACTTTTCCCTGACGAGGTGTCGTTTGGAGATAAGGGTGTAACCTTCAAAGTGAGAAAACTGTTTAAAAGCACTGATAATTTTGTTTTCTATACAGACATATCCGGCGTGGAAATAGAGAGTGGAATGTTTTTTTCGACCATTCGTATCATTCCCCGCATGCGCCCTGAAATTATTATTAATAATTTTTCAAAGGGAGATGCTAAGAGAGTCAAGGAGTTAATTCTTCAGAAGGTTGAAATTTGATATTTTTTGTCTTTTGTGCTTGCGCTTTATGTTTTAACTACCTACATTTGCATCACAATAACCGACAATACTCCTGAATAGCTCAGTCGGTTAGAGCATCTGACTGTTAATCAGAGGGTCGCTGGTTCGAGCCCAGCTTCGGGAGCAGAAAGAGTTACAGTAAAATGTAACTCTTTTTTTTATGCCCATTCCAGTCGCTATATTTGACATCTGTCGGTACAATTTACCTGCCGCAGGTAATTGACTTCTTTCATGCAAGGTGCGCAACATTTTCCAATATCGGATTTTAGTGATTTAAGTATTAGCAATCCAAAAGAAGATGAATCTGGAAATAATTAATACGAACTTACTGGTAGATTATCTTTCTCAGGTACCTGTAGCGCTTCAGGATTGCTTTACATCTCTGGTAGATGCTGAATTATCTACAGAAAATTTCAGCTTTTACACGTCTGTCGCGTCAGTATTTAGCAGCAAGATCGAAGGGGAAGAGATTGAGCTGGATAGCTATATACGGCACAAAAGATTCGGGATAGAATTTCTTCCGGATTATACCCGGAAAATTGATGATTTGTATTCCGCTTACTCTTTCGCTAAAACCAATAGATTAAACGGTCGCAACATAGGGAGAGTACATGAGTTGTTGGGAAAGCATATCGTAGCAAAACAGCATCTGGGTATATTCAGGACTCACAACATGTATGTAACGACAGCAGATGGTCGGATAGAATACGTTGCCACTTCTCCTTATGATGTGAAGCAGGAGATGGAGAAGTTATATGTAGATATAGAAACACTTCTTAAGTCCCCCATGGAGATTGCAGAAGTTTTCTTTTTTGCTGCGATGATCCACTTGGTATTTGTGAAAATTCATCCCTGGAATGATGGAAACGGCCGGAGTGGGCGGTTGATAGAAAAATGGTTTTTAGCTCAGAAGCTGGGTGACAAAGCTT
Organism: Dyadobacter sp.; assembly: GCA_035998385.1. Taxonomy (GTDB): domain Bacteria; phylum Bacteroidota; class Bacteroidia; order Cytophagales; family Spirosomataceae; genus Dyadobacter. Next base: position 4,379 of record DASYHR010000317.1, read on the forward strand.
GGTTTGTAGAGAGTGAGAAAAATTACTACCAGCAGCATCAGGCTTACTATCGTAACATTCGTATGCTCGGTATGGAATACACCGAACTTGACTATTCCAAAGCATTGCCCTTCCTATATATGCTACCTCAGGCCGTCGTTAGTAAAGACATCTAGTCAGTGACCTGATTCGCATCCGGATAACACACACTTATTAAAATCCTTTTGAACTGGCAGGTGCGTCTTCTTTGATTTTGATAAATTTTTATTAAAATACTACATTTGTTTCATCTTTTATCCATTTCCTGCGTATGGGACACAAAGAACGCAATGGTTTACTTCTTTGCCAGTGCCTACCATCAGATGATATTAAATTGCAAAAATTTATAAAATATCGTAGGATTGTAAAGCCTAACTTAAACGATCGAAACTTCTTTACCGTCAATGCTCCCTCCCTACGACCCTTCAATGGACGATTCTGAACAATGGAATGCTTTTCGGGCAGGGAGCGATGTGGCTTTCGGAGCAATAGCCAGGCATTACTATCGAAGCTTGTTCAGCTATGGGCTGAAATTTTCCAAAGACAGAGAGTTTGTAAAGGATTGTATTCAGGATTTATTTCTGGAACTCTGGGCCAAACGAGAAACGATTGGTGATACGTCCTTTGTTAAATTTTATCTTCTCAAATCCCTTCGCCGAAAAATACACCGGGAAAGCATGAAGCGGAACTGGATGGCCGATGAGGACGAGCTGGATTTTGAATCGGAGCTGACCGGCGAAACATCCATTGAGCAACAGATCATCGAATGGGAAACTTCAGAAGAACTGCTTGGAACACTCAATCAGCAACTTGTGCTGCTTACCAAACGTCAGCAGGAAATCATCTATCTGCGCTTTTTTGAAAACATGGATAACGAGTCCATCGCTCAGGTAATGTCCATCTCCAAACAGGCTGTTGCTAATCTTCTCTACCGCACAATTCAGGAGCTTAAAGAACGGTTATAACTTTTTAAAGCCCGAAAAATCACTTTTCTAAGTTTTTGAAATAAAAGTGAAATATTTTGATTATTTCATGTTTGGTGCTGCCTATGTATAAGTAGAAACCAATTTAAACATGAATCAATACAAAGAATACGCGCTTGAAGATTTTGTATTGGATGCCCGATTTCAAAGTTGGGTTCGCTATCAAAAGCAAACAGATGTAATTTTCTGGCAGAACTATGTGAAAGAAAATCCCTTTCAGAAAAGTGATGTTATCCAGGCCCGTGCACTTCTGGAAAGTGTATATCTTCATTACAAAACCGATATAGATGAGGCAGAACTGGACGAGGAAATTCAGGAGTTGCTTAGTAAAGTAAGGAGTCAAAAGGCAGATAGTGCAATTGCCGGACCACAGGATCATTATAATTTCTGGAAAAAATCGATTTTCTCTAACCTGTCTGCCTACCGTATTGCGGCTGTTATCGCAGTCGTAATGGGATTGGGCTTTTTGTACCATCATTATAATTTCCGTAACAGCAGTTATCAGCAGCTCGTAGCCGGCAAAGGCCTGGAGGAGGTCAGAAACGATACGAAGGCTGATAAACTTGTAAGTCTTACAGATGGAAGTAAAGTTACACTGAAACCAGGTTCTATACTGAGTTATCCCGGGAGCTTCGTAGCTGATAAGCGTGAGGTGTACCTTTCGGGAGAAGCATTCTTTCAGGTTTCTAAAGATTCAAAACGTCCTTTTCTTGTGTATGCCAATGAGCTTGTCACCAAAGTACTGGGTACAAGCTTTACTGTAAATGCAGCGCATGCAAATTCCAAAACCACTGTAGAAGTACAGGAGGGGAAAGTATCTGTATTTAAGCAGCATGATTTCCAGGCGTCCGACCTGAAGAAGACATTTCAGACTAAGGGACTTGTGCTGACAGCAAATCAAAAGATGGTCTTGGAAAAAGAGAATTCAGAAATGCTGAAAACGCTCAGCGACAGACCTGAAATTGTGGTGAAGGGAATTAACGCAGGTATATTCGACTTCACAAATACCCCCGCCTCACAGGTTTTGACTGACTTAAAAAGTGCATATCAGATTGATATCATTTTTGACAAGGAGTTGCTGGCAGAGTGCCCTGTAACTGCCTTGCTCAATAAGCAGTCGTTGTTTGAAAAGCTTGATATTATTTGTGAAGTGATAGAGGCTCGTTATGAGATTATCGACGGGCAGATTGTAGTGTATAGTAAAGGCTGTAAAAGTTAATCCATTATTCAATCCATAAATAAGTTACTTAAAAACCAGATAGTTTACCATAACAGCAAAAAAAAGAGTCGGATAATGCTACCAACATTTCCGACCCCAGTGTTACCCCTCAATGTTGCCTTCGAACTCAACGCACATCCATTCTTTCAGAAAATGGATGCAGGGGATTGTTTTACCAAATCTAACCTTAATAAAACGTATCAAATGTATGAAAAAAGGGTACAATTATCAATTACTGTTACGGCTCATGCGCATCTCGCTGTTTCAATTAGTAATCGCTGCCTCGATAATGGGCACATCGTGGGCAAGGGAGGGAAATGCCCAAACTTTACTTGCTAAAAAGATCACCCTGAATGTTCAGAATATTGAAGTTGGTGAATTTCTGAAAAAAGTTGAAAAGCTGACCAACGCGCGCTTCGTATATAGTGCAAGGGTGATCCAGTCCAACAGAAAAATAAGTATTTCGGCAGAGCAGCAAACTGTTTCTCGGGTGCTGGATGAAGCTTTGCTTCCACTTAACCTGAAATACCGTATATCGGAGGATTTGATCATTATCAGCCGCGTGCAAAAAGATGATCCTATTCAGGTCATTGACAATCCTGCTTCGGTACAAATGAACCCTGCTTATAAAGGAAAGTCCGTAGCGGAGCGAACCGTTACTGGTACCGTAAAAGGGGACAATAACGATGCGCTTCCGGGTGTGAGTGTGGTATTAAAAGGAACACTGAAAGGAACCACTACAGATGTTGACGGAAAGTATTCTCTTGCAATTCCTGATGCCGGCGACGCTACATTGGTTTTCTCATTTGTGGGATCTGCTACCAAAGAAGTGTCTGTAGGTAGTAAAACCGTAGTGGATGTAGTGCTTGAATCTGATACGAAAGCACTGAACGAGGTAGTAGTTGTAGGTTATGGAACTGCGAAGAAGAAAGACCTTACGGGTGCAGTTGCTATCGTCAACGTGTCTGAATTGCAGCAGCAGCCAACTGCTCAGATCACGAGCCAGCTACAAGGACGCGCTTCCGGTGTTACAGTTTTGGGTTCGGGACAGCCTGGTGAGGCACCACAAATCCGTATCCGTGGTATCAATACGTTTGGAAATAATGCTCCTCTGTATGTAGTGGACGGAGTTCCAACACAGAATATCAACGATATCAACCCGAATGACGTAGCTACCATGCAGGTGTTGAAAGATGCTGGTTCTGCTTCTATTTACGGTTCACGTGCAGCGAATGGTGTAATCATTATTACTACCAAACGTGGAAGCGGTAAGATCAAGGTGCAATATGACACGTACGTAGGAACGCAGCGTCCTCAAGGAGGCAATGTATGGAACTTGTTGAACCCACAGGAAACTGCTCAGCTGAAGTTCAATGCGATTCGGAATGTGAATCCTAATGCAACGATTGCAGATCCATTATATGGCAGTGGTCAAACACCGGTTCTTCCGGATTATATCACTCCTCAGGGATTGAGCGAAGGGGATCCCCGTGTGGCTGAAGCTCTTTACAATGTTAATCCAAATTATACCAATACAGACGCATATAATAACTTTTACAGAATAGTACGTGCCAACAAAAGTGGTACAGATTGGTTTCATGAAATATTCAAACCAGCTTCGATACAAAGCCATAACCTGGCTGTAAGTGGTGGAGGAAATCAGGGGAACTACCTTGTATCTTTCAACTATTTCAATCAGCAGGGTACGTTGCTTAACACGTATTTGAAACGATATACAATTCGTTCCAACAGCCAGTTTAATGTAAGTGAGAAAATTCGTGTAGGTGAAAACATTTCATTCTCTGTAACGGACAACCCACGTGTGAACTCATCTACAGAAGGAAGTGCAATTGGTATGGCATTCCGTCAGCAGACGATTATTCCGGTGTATGACATCATGGGTAACTTTGCAGGTGGTTACGGACAAGGTCTTGGAAATGCGAAGAACCCTGTTGCCATTCAGAACCGTACAAGAAACAACACAGGACAAAGCAATCGTCTTTTTGGTAATATGTACGCTGAAATCGACTTCCTGAAAGATTTTACTTTCAGAACCAGTTTTGGTGGGGAGTTATTCTCCTCTGCATATCGTTCATTCGCTTATCCTGAGTATGAAAATCAGGAAAACCTGACTGTGAATTCCTATACTGAAAACACAATCAACGGGTTTAACTGGACGTGGAGTAATACTGTGAACTATCAGCATACATTCAATGATATTCACGATTTGAAAGTACTTGTTGGTGTAGAAAACTACAAAAACAGAGGAAGTATACTGGGGGGGACCACGACAGGCTATTTTACTTTCGATCCCGACTTCACCACATTGACTACCGGTTCAGGAACACCTACCAACTACAGTGCAAGGTTTAAGGATGGTCTGGCATCTCTGATTGGTCGTGTGGATTATTCTCTGATGGACAAATACCTTCTGGGAGCGATTATTCGTCGCGATGGTTCTTCCCGTTTCAGTACATACCGTTATGGGTGGTTTCCTGCTGTTAGTCTTGGATGGAGAGTGTCGAAGGAGCGTTTTATGGAAGATGTTACGTGGATCAATGACCTCAAATTCCGCGGAGGTTACGGGGTGATGGGAAATCAGATGAACGTAGATCCGGCTAACGCCTTCACTACTTTCGGTCAGAATCGTACGTCTTCATTCTACGATATTACGGGCTCTAATAGCTCTACCATTATGGGTCTTCAAAGAACCAGAATCGGGAATGCTGATGCTAAATGGGAAAGAAACATCAATAGTAACATTGGTATTGATGCATCCCTTTTCAAAGGCAAACTTGATCTGACTGTAGATTACTATAGAAAAGAAGTAAGAGATTTGCTTTACAATCCTGAAATCGCGGCAGCTGCAGGCTTGGGTGAAGTGCCATTTATCAATATTGCAAAAATGAGAAACCAGGGTATTGACCTTGCTGCCTCTACCAATATTGATGTAACAAAGGATCTTAAATTCAATGCTACTTTAACTTTCACAACTTATAACAACAAGATTGTCAATCTGGCTGACGGTGTTGATTATTTCGATCAGGAAGGTCGCCGTTTCAACGGAAGTTATGTAGTTCGTAACTCCGTAGGTCATTCAATTGGTCAGTTCTTCGGATACAAAGTGGATGGTTTCTGGAACTCACAGGAAGAAATAAACACTGCGAATACACAGGCAAAACAAGTTACCGGTAACTCTTCGGCACTTTACCAGGCTGATGTGGCTGTGGGTAGATTCCGTTATGCAGATACAAACGGTGATGGTATCATCACTGCCGATGACAGAACCTATATCGGTAATCCAAATCCGAAGTTCAGCTACGGTATCAATCTGGGTGCTAATTACAAGGCGTTTGATGCAAGCATATTCCTGTACGGTTCACAAGGAAACGACATCTGGAATAACGTGAAATGGTGGACAGATTTCAACTCTAACTTCCAGGGTGCAAAAAGCCATACAGCATTGTATGATTCATGGACACCGGAAAACCACAATGCGACTGCTCCTATTCAGGAAACTGTAGGTTCATTCAGTACTTCAAATGTACCTAACTCTTACTTCGTAGAAAAAGGATCATACCTGCGTGCTAAGAATGCACAGATTGGCTACACATTACCAGCTGGCTTGTTGAGAAAGGTGAGAATCGAAAAGATGCGTGTGTATGTACAGGCTGCTAACCTTTTCACAATTACCAAGTACTCGGGTCTGGATCCTGAAATTGGTACAACATCCAACACCAACAATAACGGTGGCGGAAGCTCAAACCAATCATTCTCTTCCGGAACTTCATTTGGTATTGACGAAGGTGTTTACCCAAATCAGCGCCAGTTTTTGTTAGGACTTAATTTGACATTCTAATTCTTGATAGATATGAAATTTAAAGGTTATATACTGGCTTTGTCGTTGCTGGCGACAGGTGCCATTCTGGAATCCTGCAGCGATAGTCTACTGGATATTAATGCGCAAGGTGCTTTGAGTGAACAGCAGGCTTACAGCCGTGCAGGTGTGGATGCCCTTCTTGTAGGTGCATATGCTGCATTGGATGGACAGCAGTTTGTAAATGGTGGTGCGCAAAACCTCAGCGGAACAAGTGGTTGGGAAGCGGCTCCGGATAACTGGACTTTGGGAAGTATTGCCGGTGGTGATGCACATAAAGGCAGTGACGGTAGTGATCAGCCTGCTATTGATGCGATTGCCAAATTCTCAGCTGATCCGAGTAATGGCTATTTCAACAGTAAATGGAGAACGGTGTATGAAGGAATTAACCGAGCAAATACAGTTCTAAGAGTATTGGCATTGGTTCCTGAAATTTCGGATGCCGACCGTTCTAAATTGAATGCAGAAGCTCGTTTTCTTCGCGGACACTATTACTTCGAACTGAAGAAAATATTCAATAACGTTCCCTGGATTGACGAAACAATAGCAACGGCTGATGCCGCCAAAGTACAGAACAATGTAGATATCTGGCCAAATATTCAGGCTGATTTCGAGTTTGCATACGCGAATTTGCCGGCCACACAGTCCTCTGTAGGAAAGGTGAACAAATGGGCGGCTGGGAGCTACCTTGCCAAAGCACTGCTGTATCAGAAAAAATACACGGAAGCAAAAACGGTTTTTGATGCAGTAATCACACAGGGTGTAACCAGCAACGGATTGAAATACGCACTGACTCAGAAATTCAAAGATAACTTTGATGCTGCTACAGAAAACAATTCGGAGTCGGTGTTTGCAATTCAGATGGCTGCGAATGACGGAACCAACAATATTGCCAATGCAAATCAGGGCAGTATGCTGAACTTCCCTTATGGTGACAGCCCTTTCCGCTGCTGCGGTTTCTTCCAGCCTGCACAGGAATTAGTTAATTCATACCGTACAGATGCGGCTGGTTTGCCGTTGATCGATGCACATAATGCAGCTGCGAATGTGGTAAAGAGCGATCAGGGAGTTGCGTCCAACCAGTCATTTACACCTGATGCAGGAACTTTGGATCCTCGTTTGGACTGGACTGTAGGTCGCCGTGGCTTGCCATATCACGACTGGGGATACCATCCTGGGGCCTCATGGATTCGCAGCCCTGGCCAGTCTTATGCTGGTCCATACTCTCCAAAGAAGAACATCTATTGGCAGGCAACTCAGGATATATACTCTGATCAGAGTTCATGGGCACCTGGTACGGCTATTAACCTGAATGTAATCCGCTTTGCTGATGTATTATTGATGGCAGCTGAAGTTGAAGCACAATTGAATAACCTGGCACAGGCACAAACTTATGTGAACCTTGTTCGTGCAAGAGCTGCTGAGCCTACAGGTTTTCTTTATAAATATACCAATGATGCCAATCCGGTTGCTGGGTTCTCAACCACACCCGCTGCCAACTACAAAATTGCAGTATATCCTGCCGGCACTTTTGCCGGTCTTGGTAAGGACGGTGTGTTGAAAGCAATCTATTTTGAACGTAAGATAGAATTGGCAATGGAAGGACATCGTTTCTTTGACCTGGTGCGCTGGGGTGTTGCTCAAACAACAATGAACGCTTTCTTCGCTTATGAAGGAACTGTGACAAGCGATATTCGTGGAGGAAACTTTGTAGCTCCTAAAAACGAATACTACCCGATCCCTCAGCGTCAGATTGACCTGAGTACGCAAAGTGGAACTTCTGCACTGAAACAAAATTCTGGTTACTAGTATTCGTAACCAAATCTGGGAAATTAAATACTGATGGATGATTGTTGAGAGAGCCGGGTGACTTTACCCGGCCACTCTTTTTAACAAGCTATTTGTTGCGTATATTTTCTCTGATTTTTCTCCATCTTCAACCCGATACTGCACGATGAAAAAGAACTACCTTATTTCTACTATCAGTCGCAGCACATTGTCTTTTGCCCCTTTGTTATTTATAGGTTTTTTATTGGCCTTCACGATTCAGGATGAGCCACAAAAGCCAGATGAAAGCCGCTTTACTCCTGTGGTGATGGCGGATGATCTGGACGAACCTATGGTTTTTGAGGTACTGAAAGACGGTTCTGTTTACATTGCCGAAAGGAAAGGAGCTCTCAAAAAATACAATCCTTCTTCCAAATCAACCGATTTGATTGCGACCATTCCTGTCAATACAAAATATACCAGTGCCGAAGGCGTGGTACGGGAGGCAGAGGAAGGGCTGATGGGATTAACTTTTGATCCGAACTTTGAAAAA
>DASYHR010000377.1:0-3289 GCA_035998385.1 Dyadobacter sp.
TTCAGAATATCCATACTTTCGATATCGCTTGGATTGATCGTCTGGATATTATCGGTCGGGAAACCATCCACTACATAAAGTGGCTGCGAACCGGCTGAAATACTGCCAATACCACGAATCCTGATCTGCGGATCTGCACCCGGAGCACCTGAGACAGGCAGCACCTGCACACCCGCCACTTTTCCGAGAAGCGCCTGATCCACACGTGCCACACCCAAATCCTTGATCTCCTTGGCATCCAGAGATCCGATAGATCCTGTAAGATCTTTACGTTTTACCGTTCCGTAACCTACGACGACAACTTCTTCAAGTGTTTTATTATCGGCCCGCAGCACAATATCCTGCACCGTATTAGTACCAATCGCAACTTCCTGAGACAGAAAACCCACATAGCTGAATACCAATACTGCGCTTTCCGAAGCTTCTATGCTATAGCGACCTTCGATATCCGTACTTGTACCAGTTTGCGATCCTTTCACCACTACATTCACGCCAGGCAGCCCTTCTCCATTCTCATCTCTTACGACTCCCTGAACCTGTGCGGCTGCTTTTTTAGCATATTGATAAACCGCCATTTCGCCGGCACTTCTTCCTGAAAATGCTTGTGTAGCAGGCAACTCAGCAGAAATTTTGTTCTGAATGGATGCCTTTGCCTTATTGTCAGGTTTGCTTACGTTCCTATCCAGAATCAGGTAAGATTTACTCTCAAAACGCTCAAACTTTAAATCTAACGGTAGCAGTAAACGTTGAAGCTTATTTTCAAGGTTTTCTTTGACTTCGAGCTCGGTACGGTCAACCGTTTTATTCCTGATCAGATTGTCGTTGAATTCAAAGAGAACCTTATGTCGCTTTGCCAGAATATCAAGGGCCTGGTCGAGAGACAATTTAGCCGGAGCTACAACTTCCTGTTGCGGTTTTTGCTGCACATTTTTTGCCAGCGTCTGGGAAGCAGCCTGCCCGGGCAAGGCGCTAAACCCACATACCAGAACAGACGGTACGATTGTGCGTAGTTTTTGGAACATTACAAATAAGTAAAAAGGGTATCAGGAATAGAAAACAATATCAGGATGTCCTTTTGGGGCATCAGGGTAAAGGCTATATGTGCGTAAGTTTTATTTCAGGTGGTATGTATTACCTTCTTTTGTAATCTGCATCGGATACATTTTCTCCAGCTTTTCGAAGAAAACGGCTGCCGAATCTGTCGGAAATGAACCTGTAAAAGTTTCCTGAGCCAGCTCAGCATTATCAATCACTACATCCAGATTGTACATATCTTTCATCATCACTGCCAGTTCCCCCAGTGACTTGCGTTTGAAAAGTATTATATTATTCTTCCAGGAGGTGTATTCTTCTATCTCAACCTGCTGTTTTAAAATCCCTGCTTTTTGTGTGGTTCGTGAGGCAATTTCGCCAGGTTTGAGCAAAACCGCATGTCCCTGGTCTTTCTCATCCGTGATTTTGACAGAACCATGTTCGAGCGCTACATCCACTTTGCCATGTCGGTTATTGACGTTGAAAGCCGTTCCCAGCACCTGGATTTCAAGGGTATTGGCATGAACCAAAAATGGCACCCGCTTTCCGTCGACCTCTCTTTTGGCTACATCAAAATATCCCTCACCATCAATCCAAATTTCACGTATCGCTTTATCAAGGAAGTTTCTGTCATACCGCAGCGTCGAGTTTGCATTTAACTTGACCACCGAACCATCAGCCAGTTTAATTTCTTTCACTTCGCCGTAAGCAGTGTGTATTTCTACAGACTTCAATCTGAACACGTACAACCCGAATGCCGCGACGAAGAGCACAACGCTTGCTGCCGCGAGCCATTGAAAACGTTTCCATAATGGCAGAACCGGAGCTTCTTCTGTTGTAATGCTCTGACTGATGTTGTTCCACATATTCGCTTTTTCACTTGCCGACCAGCTTTCTTGAAAAGTGATATTACGTACAATCCATTCCGCCTTTCGAATCACCTGCGTCTTATCCGGATTTTCTTTTAACCAGGTTGACCAGAAAACTTCCGATTGCTGATCCGGCTGCAAAATCCATTGCTGGAAATTGTCGTCAGCAGCAAAGTCTTCAGGTTCGTAAAAGCGATAATCCATTGGAATAAATCAATTGTAAAGACGAATTGTCTAAGTCTGAATACAGAGAGGGAAAAACAGATATTTTGTAACCTCCGAAAAATAAAATATTTCACAAAAAAATTACATATTTACTCAATCCATTTATTATCAGTTCATTACGAAGAAAAATAAAATCACAAGTAAGTCGAGTGTGAGCGAAAGCTCTTTATGTAATGCTTTGATGGAGCGGTGAATGGTGTTGCGTAGTACCTGGTAATCGAGCCCTGTCAGCGATGTGATGTCTTCGTAGCTCATCTTTTCAAAAAATCGCAGGAATACTACTTCCTGTTGCCGGGCAGGTAAACCTCTGACCGCGTGTATCAATCTGGAATTCAGGTTTTCCTCTATTTCGGCCTGGTCACGGTTCTCATGTTCAAGCAATGATAGTGCATCTTCCGGAAAGGCATCGGTAGACATCCGGCCTTTGCTCAGTTCGTCCATAATGATACGGCGAAGGGAAGAAATCAGATAATACTTAACCGAACGAGGCGTTGACAGGTTTTGCCTGCGGTTCCACACCTGAATAAACAACTCCTGCACACAATCCTGAATCAGCTCCCGATGATAGGATACAGACAGACCATACTTCAAAAGTACGTCCGCATATTTTTCATAAAAGTACGCCAACGCATGCTGCTCTCCGTTTTGGAGTCTGCCCCATTGAAGGATCTCTTGATCACTAGGTTCAGCAAGCTGCATTAGATTATTAATTGAAATAATGTGTCAAAATGACAAGCAAGTTATAAAAATCCGTCCGTTTCCTGCAAAATTTCAATTAATAATCAGAAAGTTTTAAAAATGCGAAAGCAAAGTGGTCAGAGCTTTTTGGTCGCCTTTACATACAAAATGTGCGAGGGAGAAATGAAATGTCATTCTCCTTCGCACTGGATTTTCATGATGCCGCCTTCGCTATCTTTGCTCTCCCACCGCATCATAAATCACCACTTTATCCCATAGGTGTGCATAGTTATTTCTGAAATCGTCGTGAATCGGATGTTTCTGATAGGCCTCTTCATCGGCCGCACTGTCAAAAAAACACAACCACGAATACGCGTAGCTTCGTTCGATCACATCACGTGTTGTGCCGGCGGGCGTGCCAATATGTACCAACTTGATCGTCGGGCATTTGGCAAGTTTGTTCAACCCTTCAAGTAGTTTTGTCT
>DASYHR010000383.1:0-2183 GCA_035998385.1 Dyadobacter sp.
TGATCATATCCATAATTATATTGGATCTGATGGCCGTGGTACCTGTGCTCACAGCGTTTATGTCACCGGTCAGTTCACCCACGATTTGCGCGATCAGTGGCTCCTGTACGTGTTCCGGATACGGAATCGTATATACATTACTCCCACGCTCTGTAAGTACTGTGATATCAGCCTTTTCAAAAAACGAAAACAAGATCTGACCTTTGGAGCCAATCACTTTGGCTTCGTCCTGCCGCTGTTCCTTACTCACCGTGAAGCACCAACTTCCCGTTCCCAGTACACCCGACTCAAATTCCCAATTAGCAACAGTGATATCATCCGCCATATATAAATCCGCCTGATTTCGTGTTATTCCCTGAGCGGTTTTGACCGGACCGAAAACGTATTCCAGAAAGTCGAACTGATGAGCTGCAAGATCATGGAAGTGTCCCCCACCCGATACTTCCGGGTCTACACGCCATCCGCTCTTTACCAACTTCCCTGTTTCTTCTTCACGTGGTTGCCACTGAAGAGATATGTGTACAAAACGAATATCGCCGACGATACCACTATCTACAAGCTCTTTCACTTTCTGAAAATAAGGCATGGCTCTTCTGTAATAGGCCACAAAGAGAGGCATTCCGGTTTCTTGGCTGACATTAATCATCCGCTGACATTCGGCGGTATTTCTTCCCATGGGCTTTTCAACATATACCGGCTTACCAGCCCGCATGGCCTTGACGGCATATAACTCATGCGTGTCTGGCGGAGTTGCCACGTAAATGGCATTCACTTCCGGATCGTTAATCAGATCATCGGCTTTGTCGTACCAGGCAGGGACGTTGTGTCGTTGGGCATAGTCAGCGGCGAGGCCCGCGTCTCTGCGCATGACAGCTACCAGCTCGGAATTTGGGATTTTGTTAAACGCAGGACCGCTTTTTACCTCGGTCACATTCCCACATCCGATGATACCCCATTTTACTTTATTCATAACAACATGTAATTTTGAACTTATAGTTAAGTACGATTATTATTAATTCTAATGAATTTGCTTTAAATTAAATATCAATTATAAATAAGATGTCGACGCAGCCGAATAATCCTTTACACGGAAAAACACTTGAATCAATATTGAATGAACTGGTTGACTATTATGGGTGGGAACAAATGGGTTATCATGTTAATATCAACAGTTTCAGATTTGAACCCAGTGTGAAATCAAGCCTGAAATTTTTGCGGAAAACGCCCTGGGCAAGGCAGAAGGTAGAGGAGCTTTACATCCAAATGCTCGACAAGAGGTAAGCGGAAACAAAAATTGGTCTTCATCATTCAACAGTTTATATACAATGTCATTCGTGGATTATTATCAGATACTTGGGTTGCAGAAGACGGCGACCGATAAGGAAGTTAAAAATGCCTACAGAAAGTTGGCCAGGAAATACCATCCCGATCTGAACCCGGACGATAAGGAAGCGCAGAAAAAATTTCAGGAACTGAATGAGGCGAATGAGGTGCTGAGCGATCCTGAGAAGAGGAAAAAATACGATCAATACGGCAAAGACTGGCAGCACGGAGAAGAATATGAACGAGCCCGGCAATCGCAGTCGCGGGCTCAGGAAAGCTCGTGGTATTCGGGAAATGAAGGTGGAGGCTTTTCTGATTTTTTCGAATCTATGTTTGGGTCATCGGGCGGCTACGGTGGTCGCCAGGCGCGGTTCAGGGGACAGGATTATAAATCAGAGCTGCAATTGAATCTTGAAGATGCCTATACATCACACAAGCAGACGCTTACAGTGAATGGAAGGAATATAAGAATCACAGTGCCTGCCGGTGTAGAGAATGGACAAACTATCAAGATAGCCGGACATGGTGGACCTGGTGCCAATGGTGGACCCAACGGTGATTTATATCTCACATTTGTGATAGCATCCAGTGAACGGTATCGTCGGGGTGGTAATGATATTCATATCAAAGAAGATATCAGTTTGTATACAGCAGTACTGGGCGGAGAGTTGATCGTCGAAACACTGAGCGGAAAGGTAAAGCTTCCTGTTAAACCTGAAACACAGAATGGAGCAGTAGTCAGATTGAAGGGAAAGGGTTTTCCGATCTACAAACGAGATGGCGAATTTGGAGATCTCTACATCACGTTCAATGTGTTACTTCCAACGAACCTTACAGATAAGCAAAAGGAGTTGTTTACA
>DASYHR010000438.1:0-3050 GCA_035998385.1 Dyadobacter sp.
GGTAGGCATCGATGAAATCTTCCTCAGTAGGAGTAATCCATTTGCCACCATCTAAACGGTAAGAAAGAAATTCATCTTTACCTCCTTCAACCGGAGCATATGTATCTACAAATAGCTTCTGGCTGAAATGAACTAGGTCTGTCGATCCATTATATCCATAGTACGTTGGGTATCCTTCAGTTTCTTTAAAGTAAGGGAAACCTCGCTGTGGTGAAGTCGATCCATTTGGACACCACTGGAAACCGGTACCATACCAGTTACGAGGCAATAACTTGTCAGGAGTTTTTACTGCGCCGCCCCATTCGATGAACAGATTGCCAAAAACCTGAGCAATAAACCCATTCGCGATAAGTGTATTCGGATCAAGAGACGCTTTCACATGCGGGTACATCTTACCCTCGGGATAGATTATTTCCAGCATGTTGTTTGGCTTCCATTCGTGAACGAACGCGATAAATGTCCCAGCTGTATATCCAAGTTGCTTAATGTATTTCAGGCGGAAAATAAGTTCTGTTGGTTGTGCTAAAACCCCATCAGGAGCGCCTAAGTAAACAGTCTCTACAATCAGGTTGGTATTTACCAATGATCCGCCTGGTGTGTAGTCATTTGCAGGCTGTTGATCAATAGGCAACTTCAAGATTCTTTTATAGAAATCCCTTCCTTTGCCGGTATTCATTTTCTCTCCACCTAACCAAATATAATCGTGGCAGATGTAGAAAGGAATTCCTCTCTTTCCAAACCTCTCTTCATATCCTTCCCTGAATCCTTTATAAAATCCTCTGAAAGCAGGAGAATATGGCGGCAGCCACGATTCGTTCTCCGACATTTCACCAATAAATAGCGCATGCGATTTTACAGCACGGCGACCTATCTCATACCCCTCTGCCTCGGAAGGAGCTCCGCGAGGCCACCAGTCTTTTGATGTATTATCAGGCCACAACTCACCAGTATTGCCAGACTTTGTAATCTGAAACTTGGTTTCAATTCTCGGTACATCGTCATAGGTTTCACCAGCATCCTGAAGTCTCAATACTTCATTTACATTATCCCATGGAAGGGCATAGTTTGATATATGCGTTACCCCTTTCCTGCGTGCATGGTTTATGCCCCATGGCCTTGGATCAGCTACATAAATATGCCCTTTTGGCATCTGCATATCCTGAGCAATGTCGCCCCATTGTACATTCTGAATCGCAGGATTGTAATTAGCCGGCAGTGGATTTACAAAGTCCGAACTGGCACCTGGGAAACCGAAGGTCAGAAACGCTACGCTGGAATTATAAGAGAAGTGTTCGCCAGTCTCCCAGTCATAGTAGCCACCTCCGTGTTCCCATTGATTCAAAACACGGCGTGGTTTAATCTTATACTTCAATATCCGTCCAGGATTGTTGCCGGATATCCTGTAGTTCGTTAGCGGATTTTTTCCTGTTGTTAGAATTTCCCCTCCAATAATATAGCGAAATTCATAATCCTTATTTACCCCGAACTCATTGTATGTTCCAATAGATGGATTCGATACATCACTTACCAGATAGCCTTTACTATCTTTCTTCCATGTGATTTGCATCTGCTCATCAAGACCTTTCGAAATAATCGAAACATCCCCGGGCGTGACAGGCTTAACCGGAATTACTGGCTCTGGATCTTTAATCGTCCCGCCGCCACCGACACTGTTGCTTATTTTAAAAGGCGTGCTCTCAAAGCCACCACCAGAACAGGAAACGCCGGTAATTTTTAAAAGGTAATTACCGGGTGTAAGATTCTCCTTGTATCGGATGCTGAGCTCAGAACTTGAAGGGGATATCGTATCCGACTGAACCAGACCACCATCAACTCTGCGCGTGTCTACAACCAGTTTACGTACATCAACACCGTGGAATAGAATAGTGAGTCCTGATGGGTTGATGTCTTTGACATCTTTAATTGTCGGACCTTCTTTACATCCGGTGATTGGCGTAAGAGGAGTAGAAACAGTAAAGTTTCGTCCGCTATGCCCGTTACAATTTGCTGCATCGATGAGTAACCTGTATTGCCCTGGCGTCAAGCTTGCATAAGAAATAGGAAACTGACTGGTATTAGGTGCAACATTGCCGAACGAGTGCACCTTGGTAGTGTCAAGCGCTGATACGATCCTGTAATCAATACTTCTCGCATCAACAGCATCGAAAGTAACGTTCGCAGATGTATTTGTGATTTTAGTAATCGAAATGATCTTCAAACCCGCTTTGCAATCATCCTTCCCGGGCACCACCGGGTCAACCGGCTTCACAACCCCATTTCCAGACTCCAAAGCCTGAATGCGCTTTTCAAGCTCGTTAAGCCTTTCCTGCGTCACATAGTTAGACAAATCAATCTCAACCACGGCAGGCAGCTTCTGCCCGACTGTAATTAGAGGAATAATGGCCGTAAGCCAAATCAATAAGATGTTTTTCATTCGAGTGTGTGTTTGTGTGTATTGGTGAAATTCTTAGCCGAGTTTAAACTTGGCGTCCTCAATTGCCTTAGTGATCAATTCGGCAATCTGTACTTTTGAAGCATCGCTGAAGTTGCCAATGTTGAATTGTACCTGGCTGACTCCGCTCATGTACTCGTTGGCAATCTCTTTGTCATCTGCAAATGTCTTTTTATTGAAGTTGGCAGTGACATTGATGAAAAGGTCTGTCAGATTTGACTCGCTGCTGATAACAGCCTTCTCTTTTTTGGTCGTTTTAATCGTTGTCTCCATTCGTTATTTTGGGTTATTGTTCGAATACAAATCCTTTAAAATAGCGCAGAATCTCGCGGGGGAACTCGTCAGGCACTTCCACGATCACTGGCTCAATCTCGACAAGTGACTCATCTTCATGAAGATCCGTCAGCTCATCTTCTGCTTTCTCTTCGCCTGCCTTTGTGAAGCGGTAGGCTCCTTTATCATCGCGAAGAATACAGCCATATTTATCTTCAGCCGCATGCTTGCGTCTGATCCGGGTACTATGCTTGTCATGCTTTGCTCTGATAGCTTCGACCTGTTCAAGCACATCCTGCAATGCTGTCTTTACTTTCGTCTCATC
>DASYHR010000463.1:0-3415 GCA_035998385.1 Dyadobacter sp.
CTACCGCAAGTTGAAAGACATGGACGATGAACCGGTCGCTGCATCTTCGTCTTCATTTATAGTACCTGCCGGAATCGCATCGGCAGATGCTGACTCGGACGACAGCAAACCAAGCCTTAAAACAGTCGCGAATGAGGCTGAGTACGATATGATTATGCAGGTATTGCGTGATGTGAATTTCAATAAAAGTAAGGCGGCACGTTTATTGAATATCGACAGAAAGACGCTTTATAATAAAATGAAGCAGTTTGATATTTAAGGTTGGAATACGAAGTTTTCAGGACAGTGAGTGGTGTTAGGATGTGCGTAAAATTGTGCTTTGCTTCGATACAGAGCAGTTAATATAATTGTTTTGGAAAATCTACAGAAATCTTTCGGGTGGGATCAGCTCTTTGCTGATTCCGCTACCGGTTACATGGTTTTTGGCAAATCCGGATTGCCGGATGTGCCGGGCAAGGACCCTGTTTGTCTCTTTGCTAACAAGGCTTCCGAACAATTTACCGGAAGGCCGCTAGTGACTGGTTCACTACACTCATCGGTTTTCCCGAACACCGTTCAGGAAGCAGGCTCCAGAGAAAACAGAATTTTCTTCACCGATTCAGGCAAGTATTGCTCCGTATCCAGTTCTACGCTGTCTGAGGGATTGGTACTTTATACAATTGAAGAAAAAACGCCTGAAACAGAAAGCCTGTTACCGGAGTATGGTACCAGACTTTGGAAAGACGCAGAAGATACAATGCAGTTTGGTGGCTGGATATGGGATCCTGCAAGTTCTCAAATTGAATGGAGCCATGGGATGTATCATCTGATGGGTTACGAAAAGGAAGCTCTGAAAGGACAAATTCTTGATATGAAATTTTGGAGCGGGCATGTGCACCCTGATGACAGCACATCATTCCAAAATCAGCTCAACTCCATTCCAACGTTTATTGACAACTACATTATCGAATTTCGGGTGATTAATGCGCTCGGGAAGGAGATCAGTCTTTATTTGAAAGGAATAAATGTTCCTGGCAAGTATCCGGGTAGCATCATTGCAATCGGTACTGTGTTTGACGTCTCTGTACTGAAAAATATTCAGGGGAAACTAGAGACCAAGGTGGATGCGCTCAATAAGTCCAATACTGATTTGGAACAGTTCGCTTATGTGGCCTCTCATGATTTGCAGGAGCCTCTGCGCAAAATTGCCTCGTTCGGGCAGCGACTGGCGCTCAGAGCAAGTGAACATATGGACGAGGAGCAGCAGCTCTATCTGGATAGAATACTGAATGCAACACGCCGGATGCAGGAAATGGTGACCAACCTGCTTGAATTTTCAAAGATTGCCAATGAAGCCGTCGCATATGTTCCGACAGATTTGAATTCAATTCTTCGTACTACGTTGAGTGATCTGGAATTGCTCATTCAGACTAAGGGTGCAAAAGTTCAGTATGCCGATTTACCAATGATTGATGCTATTCCAAGTCAGGTTTCTCAGCTTTTTGTAAACCTGATTTCGAACTCACTCAAATTTGTGAAGAAAGGCGCTGAGCCTCGGATTAACATTCTTTGTAGCACTGTTCATGATCAGGCGAGTGGAGGAAAAGCTATGCTGCTGCTTACTTTCGAAGACAATGGAATCGGTTTCGAAAAAGAAAGTGCTGAAAGGATATTTACACTTTTTCAGAGGTTGAGAGGAAGGTCAGAATATGAGGGGGCGGGAATAGGCCTCTCCATATGTAAAAAAGTCACTGAGATTCATCATGGATCCATAAAGGCCTCCGGTATTCCTGACGGCGGTGCACGTTTTGAAGTTTTGTTGCCCTTAAGGCAGAATATATAGTTTTATGGAAAGGGTATCCCCTTCAATATACGAGATGAACAGCAAACTGATTACAGTACTTTTAGTTGATGATGACGAGGATGATTATTTCCTGACCAGAGCCTATTTCCAGGATCTGACACATTGGAAATTCGATATAACGTGGTGCAACACCTATAAAAATGCGCTTGAGCATATCAGGTCGAACAAATATGATTTGTATCTGTTTGACTATTTGCTGGGTGAAAATACGGGTATAGATCTGGTTCAGGAAGCCTGTGGGATGGAATGTGAGGAACCCATGATTTTGCTTACGGGAAAGGGAGATACCAAGATAGCGGTTGAAGCCTTGCGCCTCGGAGCTGCAGACTACCTCATCAAAAGCGAACTGGACTCTGAGAAGCTCGAGAGAAGTATCCGTTATGCCTTGGAGCGGACGTCCGTTTTGAAAGCTTTGAAACACAGCGAACGCCGTTACAGAAGAGTTTTTGAAGAATCGAAAGACTTTCTTTTTATCAGTGACCTGGATGGGAATATCCTGGATTTTAATACGTCTGCCTGTGAATTAACCGGTTACACGGTAAAGGAGCTTCGCGGATTCAATATACTTGATCTGGTAGAAGAACCGGGTTTCCGGAATCAGTGGAAAGCGATTGAGCAGCAAACTATCCACGATTTTGAAGTCCGTTTGGTCGCCAAAGATAACGAAAAAAAATACTGTCTGTTTTCAGCCTCTCTTGAGGTGGATGATGGAAACCTCTATGTACAGGGGAGAATTTATGACATGACAGCCCGCAAGCAGTCGGAAAGGGAGCGGTTGTTTTCAGAGAAAATGGCTGTTACCGGCAGGCTGGTGCGCATGCTGGCGCATGAAGTGCGTAATCCGCTCACCAATGTGAATCTGTCGGCAGAGCAACTGGAAATGGAGCTTGTAGATGAAGATCAAAAATTCTACACCCAGATCATCAAACGAAACTGTACACGGATCAACGATCTGATCACTCAGTTGCTGCAACCTTCCAGCTCGGCAGAGATAGAATTAGTGGAAAGTTCTGTGAATAAGGTATTGGACGAAGCCATCGCGACCGCTTACGATAGAGTCCAGCTGAAAAGAATTCAGGTAGTTAGTCAGTACAATGATGCTGATTTCGTGCTGCCTTTGAATGTGGTTTCTCTGCAAATGGCCTTTCTTAATCTGATTACCAATGCAATTGAGGCAATGGAGGAGGATAAGGGTGTTTTACAGATCAGTTCACGCAGTGTGGGTGACACATTTCAGGTGCTCTTTGCCGACAATGGATCGGGCATCAGCGAAGAGAATATCGACAAGATATTTGAACCGTACTTCACCGGGAAAAATAATGGTATGGGTATTGGTCTGGCCACAACCATGAGCATTATTCATGCACATCACGGTCGTATCGACGTAAAATCAGAAGTAGGGGTTGGGACTACTTTTACGATAAGCTTTTCATCTAAGTGATTTTGCTGCAAAATTGTAATTGTTAATCTTTGTTATCAGGTCTTGTACATAACAGGTTTCAAAAACCTGTTATGTATTTTAGTGTCGCTCAACATTGAAAATCTTTAATGTAAATTTTCTTTGTACACGAT
>DASYHR010000480.1:0-4868 GCA_035998385.1 Dyadobacter sp.
CAATGGTTGAAAATTCCCTCTGTAACCAGTTTTTCAGCATACACTTTTTTGTCACGCCCGCCACGGATGATGTAGGCAAGACCAATTGTAACTCCACGAATGATTTCACCGGAGAAGGTGATAATCAATCCCAAAACAATAGGGATGATGTAATAATTTTCACCAAACGCTTCAGGTGTGAATAATGGTGCAGATGGCAAAAAGAGCAATAAATAAAGAAAAATAAAGAGCGTATTCCTGTATTTGAAAAAGAAATTACCTATTGAAATCATGATTTTTTATGAGCTATCATTCCCGAAAAATTATACCATTTAAAGAAAGTCTCGCAATCGCTGAAACCTGCTTCTTTGAGTAGCAGCAGATTCTCAGACAACTTGTAAGGAATCAGCACATTTTCCAGAGCCTCACGCTTTTGCGAAATCTCCATTTCGCTGTAATGATTTCGGCGTTTGTAATTGTAGTAATATTTAATAAAATCTCGGTTGAAAACGGTGCTTTCTGCCAACACTTTTTCAACCAATAGCAACACGCCGCCCGGGTTCAATCCCTCATATATATTCCGAAGCAATCGTTCTCTGTACAAAGGCCGCACGAATTGCATCGTCAGACACAAGATTACTACAGACGCATTTTTTATCGGCAGTTTGTCGTGCAGGTCTCCTACCACCAGGTCATACGGGCGAACAAAACCTGCTTCTTTCAATTTTGTATCACATTTGTCAAGCATCTCCGTGGATTCATCAATACCTACGAAGCGTATATCCGAAGGAATCAGTTTGTCTACCTCGATCATCGTGGTCCCGGTGGAACAACCGAGATCATAAATGCAGCTTCCCTCTTTGGCATGGTCGGCGGCTATTTCTGCCAGCATCCTCTGCGTTTCGTTGTAGAATGGAACCGACCGGCTTACCATATCATCAAACACGGTAACAACTTTTGTACTGAATTTGAAATCGGAAACTTTTGTAATCTCTTCATTAAAAACCAAATCCCTTCCTCCCTGTTCCACGTCCTTTGTAATCATAACTGTGTAATTTAAGTTAGGTATGCTGAAATTTTTTATCTGTTCCGGGGTGGCAAATTGCTTAGCCAGCTCTATCGGATTAATATACAGTACGCAGAATAAGCAGGAAAGGTATTAAAAAAACCTTAGAATTTTCTAAGGTTAGGGAAATTTGCGATCTATTGCAGATGTACTCAAATACCAAATAAACTTCACAAAACAAGCACATATACGCATTTTTAATACACTATTTTTTATTTGTACCTAAAATAGAGATTTTCCAATATCGGAAGGATGGTCAGAAACATCTTTTTGCCAGTATGATGCAACCGAAGGAGTATTGCATATCTCACAAATTTACGTATAGATTTTCAACATAAAATATTGCCGGTCGACGAAGCTGCAACCTGGCAGACCAATTTAACGTAATCTACTGATTATATGGTTATTACAACAAGCTAAAACTTCCCAAATTCACCTACCCCGCGGCAGTGAGAACAAAAAAGACCGGTTGCAATCAATTGCAACCGGTCCGATCTCTTATGATATTTTATGCGAGAAAAACTTAAACCTGTTTTTTACCTGAAGGCTCAGGATGGCTTGATACGCTGGGTGATGATTTTCCCGGTAGCGATTTCAGTTCCTTTCAGCTCAATATAAAGAACATTCGGAGACCAGAACGTACCTCCGTCGATACGGATAAATACACGGCTGAGTATACATTTCCTACTTCCGATATCAGCGTAAACATGGTATTTATTCTTGTTGTCTTTTCGCAGGTACAACGGAAGTTTCGAATAAGCGACAGATCGCAATTCAAAATCCCCGTTACCGATCGACTTTGAATTGATCCCGTAGGCAAATTTGCGTTGCAGATAATTCAAGTCTTTACGACCTCCTCCTTCGGGGTAACGAATCCAAAATGTGCTCACAGGATCCTTTTCTTTGACCTGACCTTGCCCGTCACGGTTCAGTTCGTATACGATCGTATTGGTATTCGGATCACGTTGAATGTAGAACAACAATCCCGGAACTTCCCGCCCGGGAACCGGAAAGGTATCCGGATCTGCCAAACTTCCCCTCTCAACCGGCCTATCAATATTTGTCCCTTTAAATGAAAAGAGAAACGGTATTAAACTGATTGTCAATATGCTGATGACGTATTTCATAAAACGGCCTTACTTTTCCTCGGCACTCACACTCGTAATGAACGGGGTATAAGAACCCTGATTAATAATTGCTTCAACTTCTTCGATGCCATGTGTAAATGGCCCTGATACCGCGATATTCAGCGTAGCCATTGCAGCGCCGTATTCTCCGGCCTGCTGAATGGATGCTCCCTGAATCCGCTTCATCAGATAACCTGCCATGTATGTATCACCGCAACCTGTGGCATCCACCACGGCAGCCGGCTCATAAGCAGGAATAGTATGGAAAATTCCATCTCTATATACCACCGACCCTTTGCTTCCAAGGGTAATAATTACTTCTTTCACGCCCATGTCGGCCAATATGCGAGCTCCGTCTTCCACATCCGCGGTTCCGGTCACAGCCTGCATTTCAAACTCATTGGCTTTGAGATATGTGATGTAAGGCATAGCTTCATGCTTATCAGCCCAGTCCGTATAGTATACCTTTTTGTCTTTGACATAACGAAGGAAACCCTGAATATCCAGAGAAACCTCTCCTTTTGCTGCCAAATGTTTTACAAGTGCAAGTGAGATATCGTCCGATAACAGAGGCCCAAGGTGAAACACTTTCGCATTGATATCCGGCATTTGAGGAACGTCGAACGAAGCCGCAGTGTGCAACACATTTTGTTCACGATGATCCTGATTCTGGCTATAGATGTTCTCAAAGTGAACTGTAAATTCACTAAAGAGAGCATGCACTTCTATGTCAGACTTACGTAGCGCGTCCACAATATAGGCCTCCTCACTGCTAAGTGCAGTAACGAGGGTATAATTCAAATCGAAATTCTGTATCGCTTTGGAGAAGTAAAACGAAGTACCTCCCGGCATAAATTTAACAGATTGGGTTGTCACCACTTTATCCAGTGTGATGTGCCCTATGGTACAGATATCATACATATTATAACTTGTTTAGTCCGGCCGGTTTATAGCAACCAGCATCACAGATTACTTATTCAACTGATTTATGATGGCCTGGACCTCGCTGAAATCTTTAATCTCAGCATCTGCCTGGTACGGCCCTGCGTGATTAACCGTAGTATCCTCCCAGCCTGCTACATTGATCCAGATCGCCTTACAACCTATTGTCTTTGCCGGTACAATATCTTTGGTGAATGAGTCGCCGATGACAACACATTCCTCCGGTGTCAATCCCAGTGCCTCAACTCCCAGCTGGTAAATTTTAGGGTCAGGCTTACGCACCTTCACAACCGCGGATTCAATAATTTCCTGAAAGAAGGATTCAATCTCAAAGACTTCCAGAACACGATTAATATTCCCGTAAAAGTTAGAAACCAGAATAACAGGATATTGATTCGCGAGCTCCTGCAAAACAGGTTTAGCCTTGCGCACTGTAGCCAATGCAAAGTCATTACATTCTTTTGCAATTGACTTAATGAGTTCGTGAGGCAAGTCTGAGCCATTCTCTTTCAGGAATTGAAACTGCTGTTCAATCTTCAATTCAAGCGTATCATAAAAGGAATGCGAAGGTTTGATGATCGGGTTAATCGCAAGCGAACGTTCCCCAAACGAATAGGCTTTCGAAAATTGCTCTTTCGTAATACCAACGTCAAACTTCTGATAGGCATCCCACAAAACTGAACCCCAGTGCAGACCATTTGTATCAATCGTCCCGCCGTAATCTATCAATACTCCCTTTATCATCATCTATTTATTTCCCGCAACTGAATGCGCATAACTTAATTCATTTTCTTGCACGACTTCTGCCGGCGAACCCTTTCTGTTGATCAGTGCCAAACCAATCAGTATCCATACAATCTCTCTGATACGCATCACTACACCGATAAAAATTCCGGCAGATGCTGCCATACCCACACTGCTAAGAGCCATTGCCAAACCTCCTTCACGCGTTCCGAGCTGCATCGGGAAAAAGAATACAAGATTGGCAAACAAGGATGATCCCGAGCTGATTACCAGTGATTCCATTACCGACATATCGAGGCCAATCGCAACAGCGGTAAAATAGATTTCGGCACATCCTACCACACGTGCGGCAAACTCCAGGAACAACGACCAGTAAAATCTTGGCTTTCTGTCGGCATATAAAATCCTGATCTGATTGTCTATTTCAAGTAGTGAATCTGCTTTTTCTTCGCCGAATGCACGCGCCCTCTGACCAACAAACGGAAGCTTTCCAAGTAAGCTGATCGTACTGACTGTGAAGCCTTTTTTGTAAACGCGTATGAACCAGTAGCCCAAAAGCAAACTCGTGATCAGCATAAATCCGCATCCCGCCAGGATCATATTATTAACCGGAATGAATGCCAGAATCAGCAGAATGGATACCAGCCAGAAGAGCACATGCGAGAACATGTGCATCAGACTGTACAATAATACAGAGGAAGTCGCCTTATTGACACCGAGCCTTGGTTTCAGCTCCATAATGCGGTAGGGTTCTCCACCAAGCGCTACAAATGGAGTAATGTAATTGATAGCATATCCGCTGATCGTCAGTCTCAAAACAGACCAAAATGATACATTACTCTGCGGCAAACCCGGCTCCTGGATAATCGCTTTAAACGCATAGGCATTTAAAACATAGATTAACAGCCAGCTTCCGATAACGGGCACAAACCATATTCCCGTTTTCTGAATATTTTCCCATATTGATTCAACCCCGATGCCATAAACCATGTAGCCGAGTGTAAGAATCC
>DASYHR010000482.1:0-3872 GCA_035998385.1 Dyadobacter sp.
GTCGCAATGCCCAATGGATTCCCATGGTAATCCTGTCGCTTGCTCCCAGAATCGCATCAGGCCGGTTTCTTAGTGCCATAAGCAGATAAGTTCTTTCCGTGCCGCCTTCCTGTGTAATCGGGCTATGTAGCACCCATTCCTCCTGAAACTCCATCCCATGCTTTTGCAATGCATCTCTGTATCCTTCCAGGCGGTTTCTGGTGATAGATACAGGTTGCGGGCCTGCTATATGTGCGATTCGTCGGCAACCTTGCGAAATAAGGTGCTCAGTTGCTTCAAAAGCGCCTTTGTAATCGTCCACGCGTACTTTATGTGTTTCAAGACCTTCCATCACGCGGTCAAATAAAACAACCGGGATTCCCTGTTCCTGTAATTGCACGAAATGGTCCATGTTTTCCGACTGACTTGCGATTGCCACCACGAGTCCGTCCACCCGCCTTTGCGCAATATGCCGGGTTGCCGACAATTCTCTTTCGCGTAATTCGTGACTTTGGTAGATCATCGTGTGGTAGCCACGGCTATAAGCAATGTCCTCAACGCCGCCAATGGTGGAGGAATAGAATCGATTCGCTATATCCGGCACGATCACACCTATCGTTTGTGTGCGGTTTTTCAGTAAACTTAACGCAATAGGATTGGGAGAATAATGGAGGGATTCGGCAAGGTCGATCACTTTCTTTTTTGTTTCCTCGCTGATCTCACTACTGTCTCTGAGCGCTCTGGAAACAGTGGATTTTGAGATATCCAGTAGCCGCGCAATTTCCTTTATGGTAACAGATGTTTTCTTCATTTACAGGGTATTATCAGAATAATGCAATTTTGATATTTTTTCTGGCAAATTCACTAATCGGGCACTTGTGCGTAAAAATAGGAAAATGTGAAATGTTCCGGGAAAAAAGAGCGAAACGGGAACGGTTCCGGGAACGGTTGCGTAAATATATTGATTTTTTCAAGAATATATTTTGCATATCAACGAACGAGTGCCTAAACTAGTTACGGTTTTGAACAATTCAACAAGCCGGATAGCCCCACATTTCAAGGAATTTTTCAATTGTTAACCTATCATAAATCCTGAATGGAAACGAAGACTTACACCAGCACATTACCGTCTGCACATTCCCAGAAAAATGTTTTGGAAAATTTGTTTGGAAGGGTAGTTTCGAATGGAGATTATTATGCATTTCGTGAATTGTTTACACAGAACTACAGAGCTTTGTGTAACTATGCAATGCGGGTGGTGGTAACCCGGGAAATTGCCGAGGAAGTGGTATCGGATGTGTTTGTGAAACTTTGGAAAAACCGCGAACAAATTGAAGTGCATACTTCCTTTCAGGCTTATATCTATAGGGCTGTAAGAAATCAGGCGCTGGATTATTTGAAACTGCGCGTGCACCGTCAGTATGAAAGGGAATCTTTGGAGTCTGTTCAATGGAATATGACACATGCAGATCATCACTCGCCTGCAGAAGAAATGTCGTTCAATGAATTTTATGACCATGTAGAAGGCTGTATCAACGACCTGCCACGCCAGTGCCAGATTATCTTCCGTCTCAGTCGTGAAGAAGGGCTGCGTTACAGAGATATTGCAGAACGCCTCGCGATTTCTGTAAAAACCGTCGAAACGCAAATGAGCCGAGCCCTGAAAGTACTTCGGGAAAGGGTACCTGAGCATAGGTTGGTAGCTTAAAGACTTCGGCTATCGGCTTTCGGCAGTCGATTTGTTGCCAGTTCCATATTTCTGGTGTAACTTTTAATTTTATTATTCTTAAATGCTTTATGCTAAAGCTGACGGTGTACTGCGAGAGCTGACAGCCGATAGCCGAGAGCTGACAGCCGCAAAAATATGCCTCTAGAACAAACATGGCGGTGGTTTGGGCCTAATGACCCTGTCTCGCTTTTAGATATTCGTCAGGCGGGAGCCACAGGAATTGTGACTGCCCTGCACCATATTCCCAACGGAAAAGTTTGGGAAGTTTCAGAAATTCTCAAAAGAAAGGAAGAAATAGAAAATGCCGGTCTTACCTGGTCGGTGGTAGAGAGTGTGCCGGTACATGAGGCCATCAAAACCCGTACGGGTGATTTTGAAACTTACATTGCCAACTACCAGCAATCGCTGATCAACTTGGGTCAGTGTGGTATTGATACGGTTTGTTACAACTTTATGCCGGTTTTGGATTGGACACGTACTGATCTTAACGCGCCAATGAAAGATGGCTCAACCGGATTACGCTTTGATGCGACTCAGTTTGCTGCTTTTGATCTTTATCTGCTCAAAAGAGAAGCTGCGCAGGAAGCGTATAATGATGAAGAGAAGCAGAAAGCAAAAACCTGGCTTGATAATGCCTCTGAGGATGCTGTGAATCTGTTGGTTCGTAACATCATTGCAGGATTGCCGGGTTCAGAAGAAAGCTTCACCATTGAAGAATTCAGAAAGGTACTGGACACATATAAACATGTAGGCGATCTGGAATTGCGTACACATTTGTATCAATTTATTCAGGCTATTGGTCCCGTTGCTGAGCAGTCGGGGATCCGATTGGCTATACATCCCGACGATCCTCCTTATCCGATTCTGGGTCTGCCACGTGTTGTGAGTACGGAAAGTGATGCTTTACGTTTATTGGAAGCATATAATCACGAGGCGAACGGTATATGTTTCTGCACCGGGTCTTATGGTGTTCGTGCTGATAACGATCTGGCAGGAATGGCTGCACGCCTCGGATCACGCATTCACTTTATACACCTACGGGCTACCAGCCGTGAGGCAGACGGTAGTTTTTATGAGGCCGATCATCTTGACGGAGACGTTGATATGTACGGCGTGATGAAGGCATTGATTGAAGAACAAAGAAAGCGTAGTGAAAATGGACGTACAGATTTACGCATGCCTTTCAGACCAGATCACGGGCATCGTATGCTGGACGATCTTTCAGCTACCAAAAGGACGAACCCTGGCTATACTGCCATAGGTCGTCTGCGTGGACTGGCAGAATTACGTGGTCTTGAAATGGGAATTGAAAGAAGTCTTAAATAAGCACATTAAATAGAATTAACTCAGATACCAAGGCTGAAAGCTAACAGCTTAAAGCCAAAAGCTAAATAAACAATGGCAACTTCAACTGCACAAAAAACATTTATCGATGAAAATTTCCTGCTGAAGACGGAAACAGCGCAGGTTTTGTATCATGAGTATTCTAAAAATATGCCCATTATAGATTACCATTGCCATCTTCCGCCGGATCAGATTGCTGAAAACAGGCAGTTTGAAAACCTGACGCAAGCGTGGCTTTATGGAGATCATTACAAATGGCGTGCGATGCGTTCGAACGGGATCAATGAAAAGTATTGTACCGGCGATGCAAGCGATTGGGAGAAGTTCGAGCAATGGGCAGCAACAGTTCCTTATACCATGCGTAACCCGTTGTACCACTGGACGCACCTGGAATTGCTTCGCTATTTTGATATTGATATACTTTTAAATAAAGATACCGCTCGTGAAATTTATGACGAATGTTCAGCCAAGCTGAAACGTCCTGATTTCAATGTAAGAAGTCTTTTGACTAAGATGAATGTCAAGACTGTTTGTACTACAGATGATCCGATCGACTCGTTATCTTTTCATAAGCAGATCAGTGAAAGTGGCTACGATATTAAGGTATTGCCAACGTTCCGTCCGGACAAAGCCATGCTTTTAATTGATTCGCCAGCTGATTTTCAACAATATTTATCTAAACTGGCTGATATTGCAGGTACGGGTGCAATTACTTCTTATGAGGAATTACTCGCGGCACTTCAGCTACGCCACGACTTTTTTGCTGCGATGGGTGGGAAACTTTCTGACCATGGTTTGGAGCATATTTACTCTTCTTTTG
>DASYHR010000326.1:0-2440 GCA_035998385.1 Dyadobacter sp.
CAACTTATTTCGGGCAGCTTGAACGCTACGTGGAATCGCAGTACCATCGTGGAAAACCCTACATCGGCGAATACCTGGATGAAACCACAGGATACTGGCTCAAAGGCGACCAGGAGAGGAGCCGCTATTACAACCATTCTACTTTTAATGACCTGATCATCACGGGTCTTGTCGGTTTACGACCGAGAGCGGACGATGTGATTGAAATCAACCCGCTGATACCGCAGGAGAAATGGGACTGGTTTTGTCTGGATAATGTGCTTTACCATGGCAATACCATCACGGTCATCTGGGATAAAAATGGTAAACATTATAAAAAAGGAGCAGGTCTATCACTTTTTGTCAATGGTAAAAAGGTGGGTTCAACACCTGAAATAGCCAGGCTCATTGTAGCTTATAAAAAGTAGACTTTGATAGGTATTGGTTTAATGAACTGGATATAACAATTTGATTATGAATATAAAACACATTGTGCTTTTCCTGCTTGGCATGCTGATGACAGACTTAGCTACAGCACAGAAATGGAAAGATGGTATTATCAGGGATGAGTTCATTTTCGAATCAGCTCCATTTCCTGAAAGTCATGCTGCAACGATTGCAGAGACTCCGAAAGGTCTGGTAAGTGCGTGGTTTGGCGGAACCAAGGAGCGTAACCCTGATGTCGGGATATGGCTCAGTAGAATGGAGAAAGACACCTGGAGCAAACCTGTTGAAGTTGCGAATGGGGTGATCGATGATACGTTACGGTATGCATGCTGGAATCCGGTTCTTTTTCAGATACCCGGATCGGATCTCCTGCTCTTTTACAAAGTGGGACCTAATGTGGCTGGCTGGAAGGGGTATATGATGCGCTCATCAGATCATGGGAAAAGCTGGTCGAAGGCGATACAGCTGCCAGACGGATTCATCGGGCCGGTGAAAAACAAACCTGTCCTACTGGCGGACGGAATCCTGTTGGCACCTTCAAGCACCGAGGGTAACGGATGGAATGTCCATTTTGAAACGAGTAAAGATCAGGGTAAAACCTGGACGAAATCGGAGCAGGTTAACAGTGATAAATTAATTAATGCAATTCAACCATCTGTTTTAGTGCATAAAAATGGAGACTTGCAGATTCTTTGCAGGACGCGAAATCGAATGATTGCAACCTCCTGGTCTAAAGATTCGGGCAAGTCATGGTCAAATATGGAGCTCACAAATATGCCGAATAACAACTCTGGAACGGATGCTACCACAGTAAAGGACGGTAGGCATGTATTGGTATACAACCATGTAAAAACGCCCGAAAAGGAAAAGAAAGGAGCGAGAACTCCCCTTAATCTGGCGGTGTCGAAAGATGGTTTAAACTGGGATGCCGCCTTGATATTGGAGGATTCTCCGATCAGTCAATATTCGTACCCCTCAATAATACAGTCTGCTGATGGCATGTTGCATGTGGTGTATACCTGGCGCAGGCAACGGATTAAATATGTGAAAATTGATCCCTCACAACTTAAAACGAAACCAATCATCTCTGAAACATGGCCACAATGAACAATTCAAATGAGCTGAACAGAAGGCATTTTCTGGCAGTATTGGCTGCGTTAGGTCTGTCGGTTCCGCTGCATGGTGTTGGAAAAGTACTTCCAAAGTCGGGCAGATATAAAATTGGAGTAATTGATCTGATGTTGTTAAAAAGACAAAAAATCAGTGCATTGACCCTGGCTTCGGAGATTGGTGCCGATGGAATTGAAATTGATATGGGTGGCCTTGGCGACAGGCCCACCTTCGATAACAAACTTGCTGATGCTGCTATTCGGGAGGAGTATTTAAGTAAAGCAAGAGAGCTGAATCTGCAGTTTTGCTCACTGGCGATGACCGGCTTTTATGCTCAGTCTCTTGCCAAACGCGAGGGCGCAGAAAAAATGGTTCAGGATTGTATTACGACCATGCAACAGATGAATGTCAAGGTGGCTTTCCTACCGTTGGGTGTTCAGGGCGACCTGATCAAGAATCCTGAATTACGACCATTGATCGTGGACAGACTCAAAAAAGTAGGTCGTCTGGCGGAAAAGGCAGGCGTTACCATCGGTATTGAAACAGCATTGGATGCCGCCGGCGAAGTACGTTTGTTAAGCGACATTGGCTCCAAAGCAATTAAAATTTACTTCAACTTTTCGAATCCTCTGGAAGCCGGAAGAGACCTCTGCGAAGAGTTGCGCTTGTTAGGGAAAAAGCGGATTTGTCAGATTCATTGTACAGATAAAGATGGAGTTTGGTTAGAAAATAACACCAGGCTCGACATGAAAAAGGTGCGTAAAACACTGGATGAAATTGGATACGAAGGCTGGCTTGTGGTGGAACGATCCAGAGATGCAGCAGCACCGAGGGATGTGAAGGGAAATTACGGAGCAAATACCAAATACCTTAAATCAATATTTCAGGTCTAGTTAACTTACTG
>DASYHR010000611.1:0-5887 GCA_035998385.1 Dyadobacter sp.
ATGTCCTGACCCTGATCGGATCAAGTAAAGTAGCGAATGAGCTTAAAAAGCAGCACCCGAAAGTGAACCGCCTGCGGGCTGTATTAGGGCTTGACGCAAAAAATGCCGCAATTGTAACTGCCAACGCAGATATAGAACTTGCTGTCAAGGAAACACTAACAGGTTCGCTTTCTTTCAACGGGCAACGTTGTACGGCATTAAAGATCGTATGGGTACACCGGAGCATCGCGGATGAATTTATCAGACAATTCAACGAGGCAGTAGCAGGTCTTAAATTTGGTATGCCATGGGAGAAAGGAGTTTCACTTACGCCGCTGCCTGAGCCTAACAAAATTGACTACCTGAATACTTGTATTGAAGATGCCAAAGCGCATGGTGCAAGCGTCATGAACGAAAATGGAGGTAGTTCGGCTGGCTCTTTTTTCTACCCCGCGGTGGTTTATCCTGTAAACAAAAACATGAAACTGTATCACGAGGAACAATTCGGCCCAATTGTTCCTGTAGTTGCGTTCGATGATCTGGAAGAGACCATTGAATACCTGATTGAAGCTACACACGGTCAGCAGGTAAGTATTTTTAGTAATAACTCTGAAGAGGTTGCGTCGTTGATCGACCCGCTTGTAAATCAGGTAAGCCGTGTCAATATCAATACACAATGTCAGCGCGGGCCGGATGTGTTTCCATTCACGGGCCGCAAAGATAGTGCTGAAGGAACATTGTCGGTCGCTGATGCAATTCGCGCCTTCTCAATCAGGTCATTGGTGGCTTTCAAAATGAATAATGCCAACAAACAACTGATTAATGAAATCGTACATCAGGACTCATCTAATTTCTTGAGTACCAAATTCATTTTCTGAGACTAACCAGAGGCTGCGCCAATTACGGTGCAGCCTCTGATTTTTTGACAGCAAAATTAAGGCAGCTTTTACGCTATTTACTTAGCGCTTTGTCAATTTCCGGTTTCACTTTCGTACCCAACAGTTCAATGGTACGCATTAAATCTTTGTGAGAAGGCGCGCCTACATCCACATGGAGCAAAAACCTGGTGAGTCCGAATAATTCCTGGTGATACAGAATTTTATCTGTCACCTGCGCTACATCTCCTACAAATAACGCCCCGTCTTTTCCTCTTCCACCCTCAAACTGTGCTTTTGTATATGGCGACCAGCCGCGGTCTTTTCCTATACGATTCATTTGGTCAGCGTAATGCGGGAAGTAGAGATCCGAAGTTTCCTGTGCGTGATCGCCTATTAAACCGTGCGAATGTGTGGCCAATTGCATCTTGGCAGGATCATGTCCCGCTTTCAGGTATTCATCTTTGTAAAGCTGAAAAAACGGCTGAAACTGACGTGGCATGCCACCAATGATTGCTACAATAAGAGGTAATCCCAAACGCGCAGCTCTGATAACAGATTCCGGAGTACCGCCAACAGCAATCCATATATCCAGATGATTATCTACAGGCCTTGGCAGTACCTGCTGCTCAACAAGTGGCGCACGGTATTTCCCTTTCCACGTGATGGTATCGTTCTTATTAATAGCCAGCAATAATTCCAACTTCTCCGTAAATAATCCGGCGTAGTCGTTTAAATTATAACCGAACAAAGGGAAAGATTCAATAAAACTACCTCGGCCTACTGTTATTTCCGCACGCCCGTTTGAGACGAGATCCAATGAAGAAAAATTCTGATAAACACGCACCGGATCCGTTGAACTTAAAACAGTAACTGAACTCGTAAGTTTGATACTTTTAGTAATTCCTGCAGCTGCGGCAAGGATAATCTCAGGACTCGATACCGAAAAGTCAGGGCGGTGATGCTCGCCAATTCCGAACACATCCAGCCCCACCTCGTCGGCCAGTTTTATTTCTTCCAATATTTCCTGAATACGTTGCTGCGCAGGTTGAAAAGAATTTGTGGAGCGGTTGAATGCCAAATCTCCAAACATGCTTATTCCTATTTCCATAAGGCTATTCTTGATGATTCGTTTTTAATGCAGATAATGTATCTGCATTACATAGATAATGACAATATTTTCCTCAGATGAATTCCCGGCTATACGGTTTGTAAGGCATAGGTAGCGTGTACCTATAGTATATGACGTCAGCAAAGTATATATAACTCCAGGAAATATTCAAGTGACTTCGCCGGGACGCGTGGTTTCGAACCGCGATAATTTCAATATGAAAAATATTTAATCAACTTTTAATTAAGAAATTAATGGCATATCAAAACAAATTAAGTAACTATAATACTCCTTCGTATGCGACTATGATGACGAAAATACTACTATCTGTAAAGACTTTGTATAGATAAATAATGCCGGCGGGCATCATTTTTTTAACATATGGATTTAACCAAACTAACGCGATTATGGAAAATATAACAATGCCCGCCGATCACAAACATGTAACATTTACAACTGAAGATGGAACAAAAAGAGAAGGTGTTTACAGAGAAATTCTAAAATCATTCGTTGACATGAAGGATGGAAAAGGAACGGATGATCTGACTAACATATATCCCCAACACCAAATTACGCATTGGGAATATTTTGACCACGACAAAAATCCCAATGCTGACATCATGGTTATTTTGTAAAATTGCCTCCGGTAGTTTATCAAAGTTTTTTGTCGAATATTACCGTTAGGATGAATCTTACGCCTGATGTTACCAATAGTTCAAAATAGAAAGACGTCAATTTGAATTTTTAATTTAAAATTAGGGGTCAAAAACTAAATTAAACACGTTAATAAATTATAAACTTAAAAATAGTGGTTAAATTTGCTTCAAATGATCCACATAGAACTATCTTAAAAAATGAAAAGTAAAGCCATTAAGTTTTTCTCTCCTAAGGAAAACGCTCCTGAAGTTACTAAGACAAAAGCCAAATCGAAAGAAGCTCCGACCGGTTACATCTCAGCTGCAGGTAAGCTTGTATTTCCGACTGCATCTCTTACTGAGCTTGCGATAACAGCAGAATCTGCGCATTTCAAAATCGGAACTCAGGAAGGAAAAAGAAAATTGAAATCACTTTACCTTCTTCCATCGGAAGAGCAAGCTGATACATTTGCTTTTGAAAAAGCCGGAAGAGGTTTTGTTATTCCATTGGCATTTATTCTCAAGAAAGGTGGCATTGATTTCGACAATACTAAATACACGTTTAGTATAGATACGTTTACCTATGAAGATGGTGTTGAGGGGTATGAATTAACCTTAATAAGCTCTGCTCCAAAACCTGTTTACACTGGCAAACCACGTGGTCGCAAAAAAGCGGTGGTAGCTGCTGAGCAATAACCAATTGGGGAACTGTATTTAATAACAGTATCTCTATCAATTTTGATAAATCATGGAAGTCAACATTCCTTGATTTATATAATATCAAAGAGTCAGAAAAGATGTATTTCATTACACTTTTTCTGACTCTTTGATTTGGTATTACTGCAATAGGCCTTTACAAGACTGGCCTATTCGATTTAGTTATCTCTACGTCTCTCGCCAGACCTGCGTTGCTCCATTTCTTTTTTGTAAACCTCTTGCTGTTCAGCAGTAAGCACTTTGTTTACGGCTACATTGTAATCATCCATAGAGGCTCTCATTTTCTCCCGATCCGGGTTGCCGCTCGCTCTTATCTCAGCCATTTGTTTCGTCCTATCCAAATTAAGCGTATAGATCTGCTTTTGTTGCTCCTCGCTTAGTTTCAGGCTTTCTGTCAATGACTTGGTTTGTGCTTCAGCACGCTGTTCCGGCGTTCTGTTATCATTAGGACGCTGCGCAAATGATGTGAATCCGGCAAGTGTCAAAACAAATGCAATCAGTACTTTTTTCATGGGTTTAAAATTTAGGTACTGGGCTTAGATTCAAAAAGAAAGAGAAGGTTTAAATCGGGTAGTGATCACCGCTAACCTCAAATCTTTCATGCATAAAACATTTTGGCCAACATGGCAATAATGATCGCGCATGTATAGCTCATTAATGTACCCACCAGCACATACTCTGATTTTTTGCTGATATACGCCGGAGGAACATCGCCACTTGCATTTTTGTCATTGTATCTGAGTAGAGATTTGGCGGCGATCAGAAAACCAATCGCAGAGAATTGACCTACGATCACAAAAATAAATATCAGCAGTCGCTCTGAAATCCCGATCCATCTGCCTGCATTTGCCAGATTATCATTGGCATCCGGCAACAATACACTCAGCTCATCTCTCCATGGTTTGGTAAGAATACCAACCAAAAAAGACACCGGTGTTAGGCATAACAAAACGCCTGATAATTGAGCGAGTACTTTGGGTGAATGTAACCATTGCGTGAATGAGTCCGCACTGATTGTAAACGTACTGGTGAGAACAATTGTTACCAGGGCAATGGTAAGAACGTGTGCAAGCTGATCAGCAATAAACCAGATGGCTGACCCTTTTTTATCGATTTCAATTTTAGCGATATCGATAATCGTGTGTATGAAACCAATCGCCAGTGCAGGCCATGGATTAGTCCAGTAACTTAAAAAGATATACGAAGAAATGGTCACCACTCCCGTGTGCATATACAGATAGGGTGAGCGAAACGACCTCACTCTTTTGTCGTTGACCCACCGCGTAGGTTGCCAATAAAAGTCGGATAATACATGAGCCAAAAGCAATAACAGGAATTCTTTCATCTTGCGTTTCTGAGATATAGGTCTATTTGCTCCGGAAATGCTTCAACAACGCTTTTTATGGCCCACCATTTTGCGGCCGACAATCGCTGACTAACCGCTGACTGACTGATCGTTAGGCGGTCTGCAATTTCTGTCATATTTTCCTGCAGCATCATAGCGGCGATTACTTCACTTTGAGCCGGTGTCCAGTCTTCAATAATTGTTTCCAGGAGATTGAGTGTAGCATCAAGTGCAACGGACGGGAGTGGCAAGGCAATAGCAATTCTGGCTTTCTGCTCTCTGATATGATCAGCCAAATGTCCTGACAAACGAAAAGCCTCTCCGTCAGAAGTACCTGCCCGTGTTGTCATTGCATCTCCCGTTCCAATACCTATTGCAATACGCAGATCGGTATTTTTATGATACTTCCTAAATAATGCTCTTGCCATTACAGCCATCTTCAGCGCTTCAGCTGGTGACTGTAATACGGCCTGGAAGCTATCGCCCCTGTATATCTCAGGGGCTAAAATCCAATTGAAATCAGGATGAGAACCTAGTGCTCCCACAAGTTCATCCAACCACAGAACCACGTCGGTTCGCGGGAATTTCGTGGAATTCACCATATCTGCAATTACAACGGCAATCATACAAGAGTCATAACGATTTCAAAAGCAAATATAAGCTAAAAACCTTATACTGTGTATATATTAGCTAAAAACCTTATATCTAATTATTATAAGTAAAAAACCTTATAATGAGCTTACATAAGATTAGTGATCTGCAATTACTGAATTCCTATAACAGCTCATGAACCAATTCGGTCCACTCCTCTTTCAAGGATCCTTTATACACCTTAACTCCGGCGCGACGATACCAATAGCCTGCATTCCAATCATCGCCTTCTACCCGGTGCAAATATGCATGCAGACGATCATAGTCCCTCGTGCCTTCACGGCTTTGTGCAATATTATGTGCCTCTTCCCAATCTCCTTTTTCATCATGCCATAAGGCTTGCAACAAAATCGGCATATCTGATGGAGGAGTATCCAAAGAAAGGGATTCAGAAAATTGTCGGAATGTCATCGTTAAATCAAATAATACAGTGAACAGAAGGTGCACAAGATGCAAAAAAACCGAGATACATAAAAATTCCACGGGGCAATTGTATGTTCTCCCGAATGCCCGGATCAACACGGATTCTTTATATTTTTCATTGTATATTGTAACACTGATTATATTTATAAAC
>DASYHR010000612.1:0-3356 GCA_035998385.1 Dyadobacter sp.
TAATGGTTCGCGTGATTTTGAAAGGGCATTTTATCAAAAAACAAATCTAAAAAAGGGGAAATATCCTTTTAAGATCGTGTACATGAACTCGGACGAATGCCTGGTTTTACACTATCAGGGACCACATATTCCATGGCAATCACTCACAACACCTGCTTCAGTCAGATTGAGTGAGCAGTTCGAACCTCTTGAATATGAAGTAAAAAATAGGCCGGCTTTGCAACGTGGATTTATGATACATGCAGGTAAAGTGAATCCGTATACGGCAGCAGTAGGCTTTGGCACTAACAATTATGCCTATGATATGCACACCTATAATATCCTCGCAGGCTGGCACGGCAAATTTATCGACGTTGCCAATATGTGGCGGGAACGTGGAGAAAAACAACTTGAAATTCCGCTTGGCGCTAAACTGGAGTTTTCAGGGAAACCACTGCTCGCACAATTGAACGAAATTAACAGTACATGGCCGGATTCAGCGCAAACTCAGGACGGCGTATTTAATTCCCGAGGCTACAACCTGGATGTTGACCAAAATCCGGTTTTCTCTTATGCTCTTCAAAACGTAAAGGTTGAAGACAGGATTACGCAGATTAAAACCCATGAAGGACTTTCGAGAGAAATTAAAATTCAAAACGAAAGTAAAAGAAAACAATTCTACATTCTGCTGGCAGAAGGAAAGTATATCGAAAAGCTCTCCGACGGTAGTTATGCGGTGGACGACAAAAGCTATTTTATTGAAAAACTGACAGTTAGTGGTGCATCGGTCTCTATCCGAAAGGGTAAAGATGTTCAGCAACTTATTGTGCCAGTATCAGCTTCCACTCCAATCCAGACAATCAAGTATAATCTCATATGGTAAAGTTTATGTCTTCAAATTTTACGGGCAGGACCTTCGCCAGCTTGCTATCTGTTTCGACTCTGCTGTTTACGGGTTCGGTGTTGGCTCAAAATGATATTTCAGTAAAGGAAAATCAATACTATAAAATAAATGACGTACCTATTCCCGACAGCGTGATCCTGGAAGTAGGCGGGCTCGCATTTTCCGACGATGACCGGCTGGGCGTGGCTACGCGTCGGGGTGAGATATGGGTGATTGATGATCCCTATCAAAAGAAAAGTTCGCAACCTAAATATACCCTGTTTGCAAAAGGGCTTCACGAACCGCTCTGGCTTGCTTACAGAAAAGGATCATTTTATACAACGCAACGATCAGAACTGACCAAAATCACCGATACGAATCGGGACGGAATTGCAGACAAATTCAATACGGTATATTCCTGGCCGATATCAGGCAATTACCATGAATATTCTTACGGTCCGCTTTTTCTTCCTAACGGAGATATGCTTGTGACACTGAACCTGTCGTGGGTGGGGCGTGGTGAAAGTCTGACCAAATGGCGAGGCTGGATGCTTAAAATTACAGAAGATGGAAAGATGACGCCATTCGCTACGGGTATGCGCTCACCGGCGGCATTCGGACTTAATGCACAAGGTGATGTATTTTTTGCCGAAAACCAGGGAGACTGGATTGGCTCAGGACGCATCACACATTTGAATGAAGGAGATTTTGCAGGCCACCCCGCAGGACTGAAATGGTCTGAGGAACCGACCTCCACCGTGCATTTGAAACGTTCATCTTTTGCGGATTCAGTCGGAACGATGTATGATTACGCGCAGGGCAAACCTCATTTCAAACTGCCGGCTGTCTGGTTTCCGCATACAGTTATGGGCATTTCTACGTCCGCTATTCTCTCCATGGATTCAGATGCATTTGGACCCTTCAAAGGACAGTTACTTGTGGGTGACCAGGGACATAGCAAGATCATGCGAACCTATCTTGAAAAAGTAAATGGTCAATACCAGGGAGCCTGTTTTCCCTTTCGGGAAGGATTCAGTTCCGGTATTCTTCGGATGGCATGGGGAAGCGATCTGTCTCTTTTTGTGGGTATGACGAGCCGTGGCTGGGCTTCCACAGGCAAGGAGCTATTTGGCCTGCAGCGCCTAAGCTGGACGAAACAAATTCCTATGGAGATCAAAACCATGCGCATTACGACGACCGGTTTTGAATTGGAATTTACCAAACCAGTGGATCTGAAAGAAGCAGCGAATATTGACCATTACAAAATGACAGGTTTTACCTATAGCTATCATAAAAAGTATGGAAGTCCTGTTATTAACTCCGGGGCTTGCCAGGTGCAAAAAGCAGAAGTTTCAGATGATGGGTTAAAGGTCAAACTCACTGTTTCCGGACTTCGTGCCGGCTATGTACATGAGCTCAAAATCAATGATCTGAAAAGCAAAGAGGGAGAGGATATCTTACACCCCCAGGCCTATTATACAATCAATTCATTTCCTGAAGGTACAAAGCAAATCCACCAACATGCGGATCATCATACTGCAACACCATCTGCCGCGTCTTGTGGAAATGATCCGGGTAAATCGGTTCAATCTCAACCTGATAACTGGAGAAATGGTGCGGATGTTACCATAGTCATGTCTACCAAACCGGGTCTCAAATTTGACAAAGAACTGTTGGAAGTAAAAGCAGGAAGTAAAGTCAAGCTAAGCTTTAACAACAATGACGATATGCTGCATAATCTGGTGATTACCACGCCGGCAACACATGAGAAAGTGGCTCAACTTGCAATAGACATGGGATTGGATGGTGCCAATGCAGGCTATATACCAAATGACAAATCTGTGCTTTTCCATACCTGTCTGATCCAGCCCGAAACGACACAAAGTATTTATTTTACCGCACCAGAGCCGGGAGACTACCCTTTTTTGTGTAGCTTTCCGGGACATGCTTTTGTCATGAAAGGAATCATACGCGTGCGGTAAGTTGGGTGCCAGCACCAGTTTCTTTTCTAAATCTGGAAGAATTAAGTCATGAATAAAAATATAGTCTTAACAATTGCCTGCCTCGCGACCGCATTCATAGTCAATGCGCAAAATACGATTCCACCAGCGTCAGCAACGGAAGACTGGTCCGTGAAACCGCCATTGGTTACACCAGGTGATAACTATTCCAAACCGCCTTCTGATGCTATCGTACTGTATGGCAACAAAGATGATTTTAACAACTGGGAGCACCCTGACGGATCGTCTGCAAAATGGGAAGCCACGGATGATGCACTCACCATTGTCAGAAAAGCAACCGACCTTCAGACCAAAAAAAAATTTGGCAATGTACAGCTACATCTGGAATGGAAAACGCCGGATCCCTCTGAAGACAAAAGTAATGATCAGGGCAACAGCGGGGTGTTTCTGATGGGACTATATGAGTTACAGATTTATGAATCGTACAACTACGACACACGGATTTACTATAACGGTCAGGCGGGAAGTATTTA
>DASYHR010000625.1:0-3224 GCA_035998385.1 Dyadobacter sp.
AGGTTTTCTGTCATTATGGACCATGGGGCTTAATCAATCAGCAATTGGTGTAAATAAGAACTTATCGCTGATTAACCTGCATTTAAGTACCGGTAAAATCGGAAAACCAGGTAATGGTCCATTCTCACTAACCGGCCAGCCCAACGCTATGGGAGGTCGTGAAACCGGCGGACTAGCCAACATTTTACCCGCCCATCGGGAAGTTGTAAACCCTGTCCACAGACAGGAAATGGAGGAGTTCTGGGATAGTCCTGTTAAAATTGCCGACAAACCCGGACTTACCGCCACGGAAATGTTCGATGCACTTGCGGAAGGAAAACTGAAGGCAATCTGGATTATTAATACAAATCCACTGGTAAGTATGCCCGATGTAAGCGTTGCTGAAAAAGCGCTGAAGAATGCAAAATTCGTAGTCGTTCAGGATATTTCAAACCGGGCAGACACTGTGGCTTTTGCTGATGTAGTATTACCAGCAGCCGCATGGTTGGAGAAGGAAGGAACAATGACCAACGCGGAAAGAAGAATTACCTATTTACCCAAAGCAATTCAAGCTCCGGGAGAAGCACTGCCAGACGCAGAAATTATCTGGCGATTCGCTGAGAAAATGGGTTTTGGAA
Source organism: Dyadobacter sp. (assembly GCA_035998385.1). GTDB lineage: Bacteria > Bacteroidota > Bacteroidia > Cytophagales > Spirosomataceae > Dyadobacter. Next base: position 618 of record DASYHR010000625.1, read on the forward strand.
ACTCATTTAAATACGAAAGCGCTGCGCAGGTTTATGATGAATACACCAGAATTACCGCTGGAACAACGATTGATGTAACCGGTGTTAGCTACGATTTGTTAAAGACCCATCGCGGTGTTCAGTGGCCGTATAGGGCTGAGGGGGAAAGGGCGAGGGAAATTGGGTATGGGGGAAAGGGCATGGAGACTGCATGGAGAGATGGGCATGGGGAGATGGGCATAGAGGCTGAGGGAAAGGGCATGAGGACGGAGGAAAAAAGAGCGTCGGAAAATGGGCAAAGGGAATGGAACGTAGACTTTGAAAAAGATGCCAACGGCATCAAAATGCAGCGAAGCGAACATTCCGCAAATAGCCTGAAAGGCTTCCATACCTCAGCCCGGGGCATCGCCCTGGGAACCTCGGAATTCCCCGGATTTCCGGAATTACCCCAAACCCCAGGGATCATCGGTACAAAAAGATTATTCACAGATCACCAGTTTTATACCCCTAACAAAAAGGCGCAAATATTTGCAGTAAACGACGAAAACACATCCGAGTCTACAGATCAGGATTTCCCTCTCGTACTCACCACAGGGCGGATCAGGGATCAGTGGCACACCATGACCAAAACAGGACGTGTCGCGAAACTCAATCAACATACACCGCAGCCATTTTTACAGATTCATCCGCAGGATGCAACTGCCAGAAACATCCGTGAAGGACAACTAGTGACCGTCACAAGCAGACGCGGCGAAGTGAGAGTGAAAGCGCAGATTACAGAAGATGTCAAAGCGGGACTTTGTTTTTTACCCATGCACTGGGGGAAAATTCTTGGCAGTTCGCTTGGGCGTGCCAATAACTTAACCAGTACCCTTGTCGATCCAAAATCAAAAGAGCCGGATTTCAAATTTTCAGCGGTGGAAGTGTGCTTATACAAAAAACCCGCTGAGAAAATCATTATTATCGGTGCGGGATCGGCTGGTCTGGGCTTTATCAATACATATAGAAATTTGAACCAGGAAGATGAGATTCATGTTTTTTCGAAAGAAATTTATCCTTTTTACAACAGAGTTTTACTACCCGACTATATCAGCGGTGCGCAATCATGGGAACAACTCGTAAAACTCAGAGAAGATCAGTTTGCGGAGAATAATATCCGGGTGCATAAGGGGATCGGCGTCAACGCCATCGACCGTGAAAACAAAATTATTACCGACGACGAAGGGAATCAACATACTTACGATAGATTGATTTTGGGCATGGGGAGCAGGGCATTTATGCCAAAAGGGGTACCTAAACTTCCGGGCATATTTAATATGCGCTCGCGCCTGGACGCCGACTCGCTGCTTCCGTTTCTGAAACAACCTTCTCCTCACGCGGTGATTGTAGGCGGAGGTATTTTAGGGCTGGAACTGGCAGCCTCATTCAGGGAAATGAATGTTCGCGTAACTGTCATCCAAAGAAGCGGACGACTCATGGAACGCCAGCTTGATCCGCTGGCTTCGGAACTACTGTATCAGGATCTCAAAGACCGCGGTGTTGAAATCTATTTCAATGATGAAGTTTCCATTTTCTCCGGATCGGACAAAGTAGATGGCATCAGATTAAAATCCGGAAGAAAAATAGAATGCCAGGTGGTTGTAATGGCCATCGGAACTGTACCGACCATTGAACTCGCGACAACAGCGGGCATTGCATCAAAACGGGGAATTGTGGTGAACGATTACATGCAAACTTCCGATCCTGACATTTTCGCAGCAGGAGAAATTGCGGAGTGGCGCGGGCAGATGTGGGGGATTACCCTCGGTGCAGAACAACAGGCTGATGTTGCTGCTAAGTTCATCGCCGGCGATATTTCGCAACCTTACACAGGCAGCACTTCGATGAATATTCTAAAAATGGAAGGGCTGCATCTTTGTAGTGTTGGGCTTACCGAGGCTCCGGCTAATGACAGCAGCTACGAAGAAATCACATTTATTGATAAGTCGAAGCGGTATTACAAAAAATGCATTGTACACCGCGACCGCCTGGTGGGATGTATTCTGATAGGAGATAAAAATGAATTTCTGGAATTCAGAGACCTGATTGCCAACGGTATTGAACTCTCGGAAAAACGATTACAATTACTGAGAGCAAGCCAAAAGGCTGAACCACTGGAAGGCAAGCTGGTATGTTCCTGCAATAATGTGGGAAAGGGTAATCTTGAAAATGCGATTAGAGGAGGCTGTACAGATTTTCAGCAATTATGCCAGAAAACCGGCGCCGGAACCGGATGTGGCTCCTGCCGGCCAGAAGTGAGGTCTATTTTAGAGAAATTGAGTGAAGGTATTCTCGTTTAGAAATGTGCTATGAGAGATTATTATAATGTAAAAATCAACCTACCTGGCGGAATTGCTTCCCCGGGAGTGCTGAAAGAAATTCTTTCTGTAGCCAGGAAAGCCGATGTCTACAATGTAAGATTCGGAGCACGCCAGCAATTGTTGATGACTGTTCATTATGAACAAATGAAATTTCTGGAGCGGGATTTGAAGACCATTGGTGTCGCACACAATATTAACCCGGAAAAACATCCCAATATCATCAGTTCTTACTGCGGTGAAGATGTATTCCGAACCGGACAATGGCTGG
>DASYHR010000689.1:0-3524 GCA_035998385.1 Dyadobacter sp.
CCGACATGCCGTATTCGATCACGACGGAACGATCAGTACGCTCCGCCAGGGCTGGGAAAATATTATGGAACCTGTGATGATGCAATCTATCCTTGGCTCACACCACGATACAGTGGAGCAAAAAATCTATCTCAGCGTACAGCATACAGTTAAGGAATTCATCCAAAAAACGACCGGAATACAAACGATCTATCAGATGGAAGGTCTGGTAGATCTGGTTCGCGAGTTCGGCTTCGTTCCTGAGGATCAGATACTGGACAAGTTTCAATATAAAGACCTATATAATGAAGCGCTGATGGAGATGGTTGGGAAACGTATACAACGACTCACATCCGGAGAATTGTCTCAGGAAGACTTCACATTGAAAGGTGCCGTTCAATTTTTAAAAATACTAAAGGAAAAAGGAGTCAGGATGTATCTCGCAAGCGGTACTGACGTGGAGGATGTCAAAAACGAAGCGACTCTTCTCGGTTATGCCGACCTTTTTGACGGAGGTATATATGGAGCCTTGAAAGAGTATACCCGATTCTCTAAAAAAATGATAATTGAAAACATCATCCGCGACAACAGCCTGCATGGTACCGAGCTTGCAGTTTTTGGCGATGGTCCGGACGAAGTGAGAGAGGGCAATCGGGCAGGTGGAATTTCCATCGGTATTACCAGCAACGAAGAGCAACGGTTTGGCCATAATCCGGATAAACGACCCAGACTCGTGAAAGCAGGAGCCCGGATTCTCATCCCTGATTTCTCTCAATATCAAAAATTAACCGATTTGCTTTTCAATGCAAACGAGTGACTACCTCCTTTTCAATGTTATCTGAATCAACACCGGAATAAGCTGAAGTATCCGGTTATTATTACCAAAATGAAAAAATTATTAGTTCTTCTATTGATTGGTTTCTGCATACAATCAAATGCCCAGATTGTACAGCAGACACTCGTGTTTCCACCTCAAAGCCAGCATGTGCATGGGAGTAGTCTGGTAAACCTGCCCAATGGTGATATGCTTATTGCCTGGTTTCAGGGGAGCGGGGAAAGAAAAGAGGACGATGTCAAAATCATGGGTGCCAGATTAAAAAAAGGTCAAAAAGCCTGGTCGGCACCATTTCTGATGGCTGACACCCCTCACCTGCCCGACTGCAATCCGGTACTTTTTCTGAACAAGTCCGGAAAACTATTCCTGGTTTGGATTGCCGTACAGGCCAATTTGTGGGAACAATCTATTCTAAGATTCAGAACTTCGGTCGATTATACCAAAGACGGCGCTCCTGTCTGGAACTGGCAGGATAACATACTGCTCAAACCAGACGCCAGTTTCGCTGAGGAAGTGGCTGCCAAGTTCAAACAATTACCTGAATCCAATGTTGGATGGGCCGGCTATGCGCCCAAATACGACGAAATGATAGTGGAGGCCGCCAAAGATCCTTCTAAACGCAGTATTGGCTGGATGACCCGAATCAAACCGTTGATTTTACCGGACGGGAAAATCATTCTCCCGCTGTATTCAGATGGATACAATTTATCAATGATGGCTATCTCCAAAGATGATGGTACGTCGTGGTTGCCGGGACTTCCATTAGTAGGAAGAGGACCGATTCAGCCTGCTGTAGTAGCCAGAAAAAACGGAAATCTGGTAGCCTATATGAGAGACAGCGGGGACGGCCCCACCAGGGTACATACCAGTGAATCTACCGACGATGGTGAGAGCTGGACTCCAGGCAAAAAAACAGATATTCCCAATACAGCAAGTGTGGAACTTCTTGTTTTGAAAGACGGCCGGTGGGCTTTCCTGGGTAATGACATTGATGACGGACGTTATAAAATCAATTTGTTGCTGTCGGATGATGAAGGTAAAACCTGGAAATCGAAAGTTGTACTGGAAGACGACACAACTAAAAAAGGAGGTTTCTCCTACCCTTCTCTCATCCAGGCAATTGACGGATTAATTCATCTTTCATATTCACACCATCCCGAAAAAGGTAAAAAATCAATCAAATACGTTGTCGTAGACCCTACCAGGATCAAATAAACAGCAAAGTGGCATCGCCACACGTCAACATTATATAATCATAACAATGCAAAAGTTTATAAGCCCTCTCCTGATTTTAGCAATGGCAGGATTTATTTCCTGTTCAAAATCAGTCACCACACAACCTGTCCACGAAGACAAGCCTTTTGTTCAGGATTACAGCGTTAAATTTTACTCAGACACCCTTCGTCAGAACCTTGTTCAGTCTGCTTCAGACAAAAACGGATTGATTAAAATCGTTTCTCCTGAAGGACTTCTGCAACCATACAATGGTCATTTCCAATACCCGGGAACCATTGCACCTGATCAGTCTTACAGATTTTTAAAAGATAAAAAAATAAAGGCTGTTACGAGCTATCAGGATCAGTTTGTATACCTGAGCGACTCAGTCGTATTTGCGAATGCGTGGGCAGGAACTGTCTTTATCAGGCATACCTTGCCTGGCGCAAAAATTTTTGAAGGTGGAAAAAATTTCAATTTCCTGGTTTCTGACGCAAAATCATTGCAAATGGTGCAGAAAGATCAGACACCATGGACCGGTTCATTAACTGCCGACAACGTTCTTGAAATACGATTCAATCCAACTGATGGTCAATTCTGGATACTGGGAAACAAATCACTTTCTGTTTTGGATCCTGCATCAAAAAATCTGAAAAAGGTATTCGACGGCTCGAATTTCACGTCTTTTGACCTTTACAAAAAAGGTACAGTTGCAGTCATCGGAACGACTGACGGATATCTCGAGTACGACATTACAGCACAAAAACAAACAGGTGAAATCCGAAGAAAATTACCTGTTACCCATATCACATCTGTAAGAGTCATTTCTGATAAACTATGGTTTGGCACAGTGGATGGAGCTTTTTCACTTCGCCAGGACGGTAAATATGATTACTATAACGGCGAGCGCTGGCTTCCGGGCAACCGTGTCAAACAGATTACGAAAGGGCCAGCTAACTCAGTATTGTTTCTTACCAATGCAGGACTGGGCCAGCTTCATTTCAAAGATATGACGCTGGAGGAAAAGGCATTGTTCTACGAAGGACAGGTGAGGAAGCTGCACATCAGAAACGGTTTCAATGCGACCGTCCGCGGCATGGACCACGGAAATTTGTCGACCGGATTCATGGAAGATTCTGACAATGATGGCTTATGGACCTCCATGTATCTGGGTGCAGAAATATTCAGATATGCGGTTACTAAGGATTCCTCAGCATTACAGAACTGTCGCGAATCTATGGAAGCGATGGAAAGGTTATATAGTGTGAATCCCGTTCCCGGTTTCCCGGCCCGGTCGTTTGAAAGAGCCGGACATGTGAATGAACTTGGTGATTCAGAGTTTTGGCAGCAATCTCCCGAAAAGGAATGGGTTTGGAAATCTACAACCAGTAGCGATGAAGCCATCGGGCATATATTCGCGTTCGGAGCCATGGCAGAACTCGTTCAGGATACTGACCTGAAAAACCGTGCAGTCACCATGATAGACACTTTGATG
>DASYHR010000701.1:0-4427 GCA_035998385.1 Dyadobacter sp.
TATTTGTTTCGGCAAGCCCGACCCTTTAAAATGAATCCGAAGGTTTTGCCAGAGTCCGGCCGACTTGAATGCATCGAAACCCGGTTTCAGCCAGGTGTCCGAAATGTTTATTTTGCATTGATTGTGCAGTGTGATTGTAAAAGCCGCATGTCGCGTCAGCAGGAAATCCAAATCCAGATCCAGATCTCCAAATTCGAGCTTACTCACGAGAGCAGGTGGTTTTACCGAAGGGGTAAAAATCAGTACACCTGTACCTGCCGAAGCCTTGAGTGAACCTGCTTGGTGCCTGTTGACCGACACGTTTCCGGCTATTTTCCAGTTAACTGTATTTGGATTTTGAAATGAAGAAAGATCGGATAGTGGTAATGTTTGGCTGTCCAGCTCCTGAGTGCCAGGCTGGGCCGCTGAGTCGATACTGAGCATCGCAAACAGAAGCAGGATCAAATATCTTGGAAGAAAATCTAATTGCATAGGAAAACTGTAGTATTCAAAAACGAGGAAATTATATTACAATAATACTACAATATTTTCACTTATTACTTTTTGTTTTCTTTTGTTTTCGTAAATTTGCTTTTGTTAACTTTAATATTTCTATTTGTAGTGTCAGTTGCTTTATTTTTGACGTGATGTCATAATTTAATTGTTTTCCTTCTATTTTTAGGTAAAAAACAAAAGGTCAACAAAACAAAAGAATAAACAATGCTGGCAAACCAAAGAAGAGATAAGATTCTTGAATTGTTAAAAGAAGACGGTTCAGCTAAAGTGGTAGATCTGGCCAGACTCTTCAAAGTGACGGAGGTGACAATCAGGCAAGACCTTGATAAACTCGAAAGAGACGGACTTGTGATCAAAGAACATGGCGGAGCATTCCTGAAAAATGTCGAAGACCAGGTAAGAAATTTTTCGCTTGCTAATCAGGAACATCTGGACAAAAAAGAGCTGATCGCAGCAAAGTGTCTGGAGTTTATTGAAAACGGGGATACGATTATTCTGGATTCGGGATCGACGACGACAGAAATAGCGAAAAAATTAAGAGGCAGTAACCGTCACTTGACAGTCATTACCAACGCGTTGAATATTGCTCTTTTACTGGGTGCTGAAACAGGGATAGAGGTGATCATGACCGGAGGCGAATTCAAGCCGCCGACATTGTCACTAACCGGCCAAAAGGCCGCTGACTTTTTTAAAGGGTTGAACGTGCAGAAGCTCTTCCTTGCCACAGCAGGTTTGTCTCTGAAAGCAGGACTTACTTATCCGAGTATCAGCGACCTGGTTGTGAAAAAAGCGATGATTGATGCAGCGGACACAACCTATCTGGTAGCAGATTCAACAAAGGTCGGAAAGAGTGCATTTGCAAGTTTGGGAGCCTTATCGCTGATCGATTATATCATTACCGATGCGGGCGTTGAAGACAAGCATAAGCAGTTATTCCGGGATAATGAAATTGAGCTGATTATAGCAGGCTGATGTAAAGCGCATCGGCATATAGTACACAGTATCTCAGTTGCATGCCATAGGTAAGTAGCTGATAGTCAAATCACCATGAGCGAAAAAGGAAGTATTGGCGTAATTATCGGTAACCGTGATTTTTTCCCTGACAGGCTGGTCGCCGAAGCTAGGGTAGAGGTCATCGATCTTTTGAAAAGTCTGAAAATTAATGCGGTGATGCTGGATGCAGCAGAAACCAAATTGGGCGGTGTTGAAACTTTTCAGGATGCACAAAAGTGCGCGGCTTTATTTAGGCGACACCGGGATGAGATTATCGGTGTGCTGGTCGTACTTCCAAATTTCGGTGATGAACGTGGTATAGCCGAAACGCTTAAATTATCAGAATTAAATGTACCCGTCCTTGTGCAGGGGTATCCGGATGATCTGGATAAGTTGGATGTAGCGAGAAGACGCGATTCATGGTGCGGTAAAATCTCAGCTTGTAATAACCTGTATCAGTTTGGGATTAAGTATACACTCACAAGCAAACATGTGATGCGCCTTACAGACCCGGCATTTATCCGTGATCTGAAAGACTTTCTGGGCGTGTGCCGCGTGACCAATGGATTGCGGAGTGTAAGAATTGGCGCCATTGGTGCACGTCCCGGAGGATTCAATACGGTCCGTTACAGTGAGAAAATTCTACAACGAAATGGAATATCGGTGGTTACCGTAGACCTTTCGGAAATATTGGGCAATGCCCAAAAGCTAACCGCTCAGGATGCGGCTGTGCAACAGCGTCTGCAACGTATACGCGATTATGCGCCTACAGGTCGCACGCCAAATGAGGCACTGATTCAGATGGCGAAACTCGACGTTGTCCTTTCTGATTTTATGCAGGAGAATGCGCTGGATGCCACCGCCATTCAATGTTGGACTTCCGTACAGAAAAACTACGGTTGCAATGTGTGCACAAGCATGAGCATTATGAGTGAGAACGGGCTTCCGAGCGGATGTGAAGTTGATGTGACGGGCACGTTGAGCATGTACGCCATGCAACTTGCGTCAGGTTCTCCAAGCGCACTGGTAGATTGGAATAACAATTACGCCGACGACGAAAATAAATGCGTACTCTTCCATTGTGGCAATTGGGCGAAATCGTTCCTGCCTGATATAGAGATCAGTACAGCTCCGATATTAGGTACGACTGTGGGTGAGCACAATACGTACGGAGCGCTTTCCGGTCGTACGCCAGCTATGCCGCTCACATTCGGACGTATTAGTACAGACGACCCGAAAGGTATAATGAAGGCGTATGTAGGAGAAGGGCGACTCACAGATGATACTTTGAAAACGTTCGGAAACAGAGCCGTGGCCGAGATTCCGAATCTTGAAAAACTGATGAATTACATATGCCGTAATGGTTTTGAGCATCATGTAGTCATGAACGCATCTAAAACAGCGTCAATTCTCCAGGAAGCATTGGGCAATTACATGGGATGGGAAGTCGAGCTTTTTAACGAGCCGGCATTCAAACATACCGAATATCCAAATATTGACGAAGAACTGGTAACACAGTACTAAATATTCCGAGAGGCATACTATCTATTTCCGGGTTGCGATGCCCGGAACTTTAACTCCAACAACAACATGTCGGAACAGGACCTTACGCGCAAATCGGTGGAGTACCGGCGTAAAATACTCAAGTACATTTACGAAGCTAAGGCCGGTCATACGGGTGGAAGTTTGTCGTGTATTGATATCCTCAATGTGCTTTATAACCATACACTTCAAGTAGATCCGGAGCAATTTGGCTCGCCGGATCGAGACCGGTATATCCAGAGTAAAGGTCATACGGTAGAGGCTTTGTATGTGGTATTGGCATCAAGAGGATTTTTCCCGGAATCGGACCTGGAAACACTTTGTCGCTACAAATCCCATTACATCGGTCATCCTACACGGAAAGTACATGGAGTTGAGCAAAATACAGGTGCACTGGGACATGGCTTACCTCTGAGCGTGGGAACTGCGATTGCAGGTAAGCTTGACAGAAAGGATTACCGGGTATTCACACTGCTGGGTGATGGCGAGTTGCCGGAGGGATCCAACTGGGAAGCGGCTCTCACTGCTGCACATTACAAGCTGGATAATCTCTGCGCCATTCTGGATAAGAACAATCTGCAGATTACCGGTCCAACCGGAAGTGTGTGTAACACCGATCCTGTTGACAAAAAATTGGAAGCTTTTGGATGGTCGGTGCGTCATGTGGACGGGCATGATATCGGGCAGATTATGGAAGCGCTTGATGCCGTACCTTTTGAAAAAGGAAAACCGAGCTTTATCATCGCGCATACCGTGAAAGGAAAAGGAATCAGTTATATGGAAAACCAGTTGAAATGGCATCATGGAGTACCGGATCAAAGTCAATATGAATTGGCAATGAGTGAATTAAACGAGCTGGAGGCGATGATATAATGGTTTTACTCATCAATGTAAATAATTAAAAAGTGGACGCAACGATCGAAAATATACTGATTGGTAATCAGGCAAATCTTGAAGTTTTTTCTGCGACGCTGCAACAGCTGGCAGAAACCGACCGGGATATTGTAGTGGTTACGAGCGATTCCAGGGGATCAGGTAAACTGGTACCCTTTGGTAAAAGATTTCCTGAGCAGATTGTCGAAGTGGGCATAGCGGAACAAAATCTGGTGGGCGTTTCTGCCGGACTTGCTTCTGCCGGGAAAAAGGTGTTTGCCGTTTCACCGGCCTGCTTTCTGACTGCACGCGCACTTGAACAGATCAAAAATGATGTTGCCTATTCGGACAATCCTGTCAAGCTGGTTGGTATCAGTGCCGGCGTGAGTTACGGAGCGTTAGGGTCGACTCATCACAGCCTGCATGACTTCGCTGTTTTGCGGACAATCAACAACCTGATCATCGTAGCGCCGGCTGATAATTTTGAAACAGACCAGGCCATTCGACTCGCTGCAGAAAGTGAT
>DASYHR010000329.1:0-3829 GCA_035998385.1 Dyadobacter sp.
AATGGAGATTGGGAGCAGGCGGTGATCTCTATTATTCCGCTTCGGGAGATGACAAAGAAGTGGCGGGTGATCATGCAGGTAAAGCGGGTGCACTGGTATCCGGTGGTCCTGCCGTTTACATTGATCACGTGCTTACCTCAAAGTTATATCTGAACGCGAATGTGGGTTATTATCTTCACCGGAATGATTTCAATGGCGAGGTGAGCCCTATGTTTCTACGGGTGGGAGTGCGGTACAAAGTACTTCGTGAAATGTATGCCGGGGTGTCCATCAAGGCGCATGCAGGCAAAGCTGACTACATTGAATGGACGCTGGGTTACTCGATGGCGAAAATCAGAATTTAACAACGAATCTTTTTTTCGCATGACAAAACAATACAGTCCACTGCGCAGCCTCAGCTTTACTTTGCCAGTTGGTTCTCAGCTCCATGGACTTACGGCCGTCGAAGTCATTTTTGTAGTTGTAATTATTGGTAAGGTAGCTGTACTGAGGCAGTTCATCGGCGCCATAAAAAATTGTCTCTGTCTGATTCTTTACAGTGATAGTCTGGTGAAAAGGTGTGTGCCCTGACGTCACTTCAAAGTGGATCTGATCTGTAATTTGTCCATTGTCTTCGTCCAGAAAAACGGTTTGCGGATGATCCGCCAGCAAATCCAGTGTTGCATGATGGTAGGACGGATTGGTAGTTTGCTGTCTGGCAAAATCCAGTTCCCGCCGCTGGACATAATACTTCGCATCAGGGAAAGTTAACTGATAAGATCCGCCTTCAGCTTCACGCAAACACCCGCCTGTATGATCTTTGTGAAGATGAGAAAGAATCACCTTAGAAATTTGTTCAGTTTTAAGCCCCTGTTCCTCGAGCGACCGCAGGATTTGTAGTTTTCCATCCTGCTCAAAACCAAGCCCGGTGTCCAATAATATATATTCATCGCCCACATGAATCAGAAACGGTGTGACACCCACAACTACACTGCCTGGTCTGATTTGATCCTGTTCGTTGTGTGGAATAAACATTTTACTTCGGTCAACGGTAAATAATCCTTCTGGTAATGGAATGATTTTCATTTTGTGGGTATAAAGACAGCTGAAATTAAATCGGACGTATGCAAAAGTAGCTTCCCGCGCCGTCTTTGAAAATTAATTCGTCATCAATCAGGGTATTTCTACCAATTACAGCCAGAGCAAAAAATGTCGCTACGCTGTTGGTGGCCTTTCAAAATCCGCAATGGTCATTTTTTCGGTAATAATGAATTGCACTATTTAAGGTCATTGAGCTTCAGGAAATCCTCGAAAAAGGATCTTTAAGAAAATATTGTTCTACAAAAAAATAATACTACATTTGTCTATCGGATAAGTAGATTAATGTATTCTTATCACCCTGAACTCACTATGCTCTTCCCATATCTGAAAATAAGTTGTTGAAAATCAGATAGAATTTCTGACTGAAATGTGATCCGTCTCAACCGGCGGATATGGAATCGTTGTGCCCGGTTTTCCGGAGAATCTTCACTGCTCTTATTATTAACCCCACTTTTAGCGCCTATTAAAATACGGCGGATTTTGACACATTAATATGAAAAAACAACTATTACACCTTTCCGGAGCCCGACTTTCGAGGCGCTCTGATCCGGCTAAGTTTTATTGGTCTCAATCGCTAGTTAAAACTATGCGCTTTCAGCGCAAGACCGCCGGCCCCGTTTCAGTTGCTACACATTTTATAAAATTTACTGAATGAGTAAAGAGCAACGGATTAGCAGCCACACTGTAACTTGGTTGACTGTCCACATTGTCTGGATTACAAAATACAGATATGAAGTTCTGACCGGCGATATCCAGATTCGTTGCAGGGAATTTATTAAGCAAATATGTGATGCAGAAGACGTACGTATTCTGAAAGGGGTTGTAAGCAAAGATTATATTCACATTCATATTGAATATCGACCTTCTCTTTCGATCAGCGATCTTCTAAAAAGCCTGAAAGGCCGTACATCTCGTCGTTTGCAGGAAGAATATCCAGAACTGGGTAAACGATATTGGGGGCGTCATTTCTGGGCAATAGGTTACGGGGCTTGGAGCACTGGTAATATTACGGATGAAATGGTTAATGAATATCTGGAGCACATAGAAAGCCTGGAAATATTGATACGGATAATATTATCCTTGATAAAAATTTCATTCTTTCCTTTAACCTATGGACTTTAAGTCCATAGGAGTGGTTTATTTTTTTAAGGCTGATATATGGAGTTTGAAATGGAGTGAAGCCTGGAAACTGCACAGGATCAATATCAACGGATCATCATCTACCTATGCCGGTAATGCTGCGATAGGGGGAGCAATTGCTTCTGCTTTGGTAGGATCTATTATGAGTTATGAGGCGTGGAATAATGTCACTTTCGTTGCCGGGGAGATCACAAATCCCAGGAAGAATATTGGATTGAGTTTGCTTTTAGGAACTGTCATGGTGGCCGCGATCTATATTTTTTTGAATCTGATGTTTACCGCCGTACTTCCGATGGATCACATTGCCCTCACGGAGAAGGATAGGGTGGGGATAGCTGCCTCTGAAGCAATTTTTGGAAGCAGAGGGACGGCTATCATAGCGGTTCTGATTATGATCGCAACATTTGGCTGCAACAACGGATTGATTCTCGCAGGAGCAAGAGTTTATTATAGCATGAGCCGTGACGGCGTGTTTTTTTACAAAATCGCAAAGCTTAACAAACATGCTGTTCCGGAATTTGCATTATGGGTACAATGTGTCATCGCATGTATACTTTGCCTGAGTGGGCGTTACGGGGACTTACTGGATATGATCACCTTTGTGGCTGTCATTTTCTATGTGCTTACTATTGCAGGGATTTTTATTCTACGGTATTCACAGCCGGATGCAGAGCGTCCCTACAAGGCACCCCTACACCCGTTTCTCCCGGGTTTGTATATTTTGATGGGGTTGGCTTTTTGCTTCCTGCTGATTATTTACAAGCCTCAGTTCACGTGGCCCGGACTATTCATCGTTTTGAGTGGCATACCGGTGTTTTATCTGTTGAAGCTTCGCCGTTAGCTATTTATAAATACTGAGCGTTTTTTATTCGTACATGTTTTCAGGCACCCGGTTCGATCCGGGTGCTTTTGGTTTTTTGACCTGACTTACGGATCTATTTGGAACTAAATACGCTCGCATATCTTTGTAAACAGAATTAGTGTCTTGTTGAAATTAAATCCGACCCGCAAGGATCAATCCATGTACCAATTTATTCTCTTTCTCAGTCTGCTCTTATCGTTTTGCAATTTGCAGGCGCAGTCAACTACTACTGTTTTAAAGGAAAAAAGTCTGATCAAAGGGCAAACGGTTTATTTGAACAGCAAAGCCAGGCTGGGAGGGAAGAGCAGGATCGTGTTGCCGGTGAAATTGCCTGCAAATACAGTATCATGGTACTACTCGTTCTCAACTGTAAAAACGAATGACGCGGGTACAAAACTGAAGGGGTCAGGATTGGAAATTCAAATTGCAAAATTGATTGCAAATGGAGCACTGAACGTGATCAAGGCGGGCATGGTGACCAATGTGGTGAGTCAGCTCGTAAAACCAACCGGTAGCGGGGTGGTGGATATCTATCTGACCGATACAAAGGGTTTCAAAGAATTCGAAAAGAAGGATTTGGTAGGCATGTACGATGTAGATGTTCCTGCTTTTTACCAGGAAGGAACGGCGCAAAATAGTAGAAATGGTGTGTTTCAGATTCCCTTAGTCAAAAATGACTTGTATCTGTGTATCAAAAATCCGAGTGTAACGGAAGGAGTGGCAATAGCTGTAGATGTCGTTGCGATC
>DASYHR010000719.1:0-3527 GCA_035998385.1 Dyadobacter sp.
CCAGTTGTGTAGCTCACTGCCTGCGCTTTCACTTCGCGGTAGCATTCAGCATGGTCACAGTTGTTCCAAACGTAGTAAGTTCTGTCTTCGCCTTCTTTGATCCCTTTGATCTGGCAACCGATCGATGTCTGACCTGAATAATTTTCACCCAAAGAATCCGGTGCAGGTAGTACTGCTTTTAGGAACTCAAGAGGAACGATGTCCATGCCCTGGAATTTGATCGGAGCAATGCTGGTCATACCCACGTTTTCAAGCACATTCAAATGTGTAATGTATGCTTGTCCGAAAGTCATCCAGAATCTTGCACGTTTCAATGTCGGGAAGTTTTTTACCAAAGATTCAAGTTCTTCGTGGTAAAGCACATAACTTTCCTTCGGTCCGATGCCCGGATAATCGATTGGTTTGTGGATAGACATGGCAGGGATTTCAATCCATTCGCCATTTTCCCAGTAACGACCCGGTTGCGTAATCTCTCTGATATTTATCTCAGGATTGAAATTGGTGGCAAACGCCTTACCATGATCTCCTGCGTTGCAATCGATAATATCCAGATAATGCATTTCATCGAAATGGTGTTTGTTGGCATAAGCCGTGTATGCCTGTGTCACACCCGGGTCAAATCCGCAACCCAGCAATGCCATCAAACCTGCTTCTTTGAAGCGCTCCTGATAAGCCCATTGCCAGCTATATTCAAATTTCGCTACGTCTTTTGGTTCGTAATTAGCCGTATCCAGGTAATGAACACCTGTCTCCAGACAAGCCTCCATCAGCGTCAGATCCTGGTAAGGCAGGGCTACGTTGATCAGAAGTTTAGGTTGAAATCTTTTGATCAGAAGAACCGTTTCTGCAACGATATCCGCATCCACCTGAGCAGTTTGAATACTTACACCATGCATTTCCTTAATTTCAGCCGCTATTTTGTCACACTTTGCTTTCGTGCGGCTTGCAAGCATGATTTCGGTAAATACCTGGCTGTTTAGTGCGCACTTATGTGCTACCACACTTCCAACACCACCGGCACCAATAATAAGAACTTTAGACATTTTGTGATTTTAATGATTGAATGACAGAACCTTAACCAGTAAACTGTTTTCACTTTGATATTTTTGGCAAAGATAGGAGGACTATATCTTTTTTTGTTATTTCAAAAGTAATTTAACACAACCACAATGGACATTTTGTTGCTGATTGCAGGCATTGCCTGTCTTCTCGTCGGGCTGGCGGGAGCGGTATTGCCACTTCCCGGACCGCCGCTGAGTTTTGGTGGGCTTATCCTGCTTCATATGAGTAAATATGCGGAATTCAGCAAGACACTGTTGATAAGTCTCGGTTTTGTAACTGTCGTTATCGCTGTGCTGGATTATTATATACCGATATGGGGCACTAAAAAGTTTGGAGGTACAAAATATGGTGCAATAGGGGCGACACTGGGATTACTGGTTGGCTTTTTGTTCATACCGGCTATCGGTATTTTTATCGGGACGTTTCTGGGCGCGCTCGTAGGAGAACTGATAGGCGGTGCAGTTTTTCAGAGTGCTCTCAAATCGGCTTTCGGCTCTTTTATAGGCTTTATCACTGGCATTGCGATCAAAGTTTTGCTGTGCCTGGTGATGATAGGATTTGCAGTGTACGAAGTATGGGACAAATTCTGAGTTCGGTTTGTGGCATTCCAGGTTTACAATGCCACAAACCGAATTCCATTATTAATTCAGGTGATTCCAGATTATATCATAAATATCCGTTGCGATTACCTCGTCTGAAGATAAAGGCTGATCTGTGATGCAAATCGGATAATATTCCTTCGCTGCGCTTATTCCCCCGTGCGAGCCTTTCACCAAGGTCGCGTCCAACGGAATTACATCCATCAGATACCGGAAACCCATTAGTTTTCTTGCGAGTTTATACCCTGCTCTTAGCTTGATCAACGGGTTCGCAGGATCCATAAACATCTCAACCGGATCATAACCTGGTTTGCGGTGGATGTCAACCAAGTGAGCGTAATCCGGCGCTTTTGCATCGTCGTTCCAGTAATAATAAGTAAACCAGCTATCAGGTTTAGCAACAGCTACGAGATCTCCGGCACGCTCATGTTCGATATGGTATGCTTTCTGTTCTTCTCTGTCTAATACCAGTTCAATTCCTGGTGTCTTCAACAAAATCTCTTTTACGCGATCTTTTACAGAAGCGTCATTCAAATATACATGCGCAATCTGATGGTCTGACGAAGCAAAGGCTTTCGACGCTCCTGCATCCAGTAACTCATACCAACGTTCTGTCCGAACTGAAATAAGGCCTTCTTTTCTCAGAATACGGTTGATGTGTATCGGATTGGAAACAGGGTTGATACCATATTCCGAAAGAAGAATAATTTTACTGTTTTTAGCTTCATAAAATAAAACAAGCTCTTCAACCAGCTTGTCGATTTCTCCCAACTCTGTGGCAATTTTGCTGAAATCAGGTCCGAACTTCTGAAGACAGTAATCCAGGTGAGGCAGATAAATCAATGTCAGTGTCGGATCATGTTTGTCATCCACCCACATCGATGCATCAGCAATCCATTTTGACGATTTGATATTGGCATTCGGTCCCCAAAAATTGAAGAGTGGAAATTGCCCCAGATCCTTTTGCAGATTGTCTCGTAATTCGGGAGGATAAGCGTAACAATCCGGTGCTTTCACTCCATCGGCATGGTATTGCGGACGGGGCGTTACAGAGAAATCGGCGGTAGAGTACATATTGTACCACCAGAACATTTTGGAACACGTAAAATCGGGGTTGAGCTTTTTTGCATTATCCCAGATTTTATCACCTTTCACCAGTTTATTGGATTGCTTCCAGAATTTCACTTCGGAATCATCCCGGTCGTACCAGCCATTCCCTACAATTCCGTGTTCTGAAGGCCATTTGCCGGTCACATACGTACTTTGTGCTGTTGTGGTTACGGCAGGTAATACAGGTTTTATATAGGTCAAATTGCGTTTTTGAACATACGACTTCAAAAAAGGCGTATGTTCTCCAATGAGATTCGCACTTAACCCGACAATATCAATAACAACTGTTTTATTCATAACGATAGCGTTAATCGCCCTAAATCCTTAAAGATCGGACAATGTTTTCTTAACCCATTCCATTTCTCTCACAATCGACTCACCAATCGGTTTTTGAATATCCTCCGGCAACACGCCCCAGGTATAGGTTTCAACTTCCAGAAAGGTAGAAAATGGCTGCTGTTTGTGAATAGCGAGGGTTTTGACAATCTCATTTTGAGTTGAATCCAAAACACCATAGGAAGAAATAAACAAAGGAACGTGAAAATGGATCCGCCACTCTTCCTGGTTATTGTTCCAACCCTCCAGAGCCTCGGTCAGATCAGGGTAGTGGTTGCGCGTATGATCCACATTTCTTGTAACAACCTGGTGCAGATAAACCGGCTCATTAAAACTCTCTATTGCTTTTAGTTTGACTTCCCTATTTTCTGCGAAATCAATCTTTAACGCTGAGCTGATCTGGATCCTTCCAACCCGAAT
>DASYHR010000744.1:0-1672 GCA_035998385.1 Dyadobacter sp.
CCGAAAAGCCGGAAATAAAACTGGGAGTTGGCCGTACCCCTGTAATTTTGCAAACTGGCAAAGGAGCTGCAATTGCCTGGCAACAGGATGGGGCTATTCAATTTCGCAGTGCTAACGGGCAGAATACCGTTTCGATAGGTAAGGGTCAATATCCCAAGCTTGCCCTGATAGCTGATAAAAAAACCTCACTTTGTGTTTTTGAACGCGATGGGCAGATTTTGGTGAAATCCATTTTATTGTAAATTTTGATAGTAGAGAATACTTAGGCATACTTATTGAGCAGTATTCCATTATAATTTTAACCACCGAGAACAATGAAAAAATTACTTGCCTTAATGGTAGCAATTCTTTTTTCCGTTACTGTATATGCACAGGATAAAGAAAAGAAAATGGATAAAATGCATCATGCATCTATGAAAGATTGTGTTATGATGCACGATGGGAAGATGATGGTCATGAAAGGCGGTGAGATGACTACGATGACCGAAGATATGACGTTGAAAAACGGAACAATGATTATGAAAGATGGCACCGTAATGATGAAGGATGGTACCAATAAGCCGCTTAAAGAAGGAGAAATGGTCGATATGGATGGGAAAATGGGTAAGATGGACATGGACATGAAAAAACATAAACCTAAAAAATCGGGTACTAACTAAAAATCTGTCCCGCATAGGTCCCTTATATACTTATCAACAGTATGTAAGGGTTTTTTTTGCAATTTTGCCCATATCCCGCGGCTTTTGCTAATAAGCTTGCTGCCAATCGTATAACCTAATAATTAATAAACACACGTTTGGAAAAACCGTTCGATCTTTCCCCGGCCTTGAGATCTTCCTATTTGTTTCTGAAATATATAGGTCTTCAATAAATTTACTGTCTCATTAAGAATTTGAAATATTTACTATTTGTGGGAGAAGTATGTAACCTCACGTTCAAGTCACAAGAGAGGTAAAAGAGTCTTGTATTTAACAATTTGCTTAAATACTTAAATATGCCTATATTTACACATTAAATTATATGTATATGGGCGATCAACAAGGCTGTATTCGGGTTTACGAGGATCAGGACAAAATCCAGCAATACGTAGAAACCATAAATGAATTTCAGCCATTCTTTGGGCGGTTAGCCCAGGTGATGGACTTGGCGGGAAATGAGAACCGTTTGAAAATCATCTATCTGCTGCGAGAAGAAAACAATCTATGCGTCTGCGATTTATCTGACATTTTAGCCATGAGTATTCCAGCCGTTTCCCAGCACTTACGTAAGCTTAAAGATGCACAACTGATCCAAGCCAGAAAGGTTGGACAGACCGTGTTTTATTCGCTCCGGGAAGAATCCTCAGATATTTTGCATTTGATTTTAGCACATCTCACCACTTTACAAAAGTCGTCAGAGCTAGCGGTTAGCCTGGGTTAAAAATTGAACTATGAAAACGACAGGATTGATCGGACTTTTCACTGCATTTGCTTCTTCGCTCTGCTGCACAATTCCGCTGTTAGCTGTAATTCTAGGCACTTCTGGCTCAGCGAGTGGATTAGTGTGGCTTGAATCCGTTCGCCCATATAGCATTGCACTAACCATTGGCGCATTAGGCTGGGCTTGGTATGAACAATTTAAATCCAATAAAATGAAAGACTGCGCTTGCGATACAAACAAAACCTTCTTTTGG
>DASYHR010000799.1:0-3634 GCA_035998385.1 Dyadobacter sp.
AGATACCGGTGCGGGTTATAGGTATCATCCCTTCAACTGAAAACAGTGTAGATGGTTCGGCGATGAAACCAGGAGATGTGATCGGATCGTATGCCGGGAAATCCATTGAGGTGATTGACACGGATGCAGAAGGAAGATTGATTCTTGCTGACGGACTTGCATATGCTGTCAAACAATTCAACCCTGACATCCTGATTGACCTTGCGACGCTGACAGGGAGTGTGATTCAAACATTGGGCTTTGAAGCAGCCGGATTATTTACACCCAATGATGATCTGGCACGGGATTTGACCGTTGCCGGGGAAAACACAGGTGAACGTTTGTGGAGGTTGCCGGTTTGGGATGAATACAAAGAAGAGATTTCCTCGGACGTCGCAGATTTTAAAAATTACCATGGAAAACCTCTGGCAGGAGCGATTGTAGCAGCTAAGTTTCTGGAAGTTTTCACTGATTCTCATCCTTGCTGGGCACATTTGGATATTGCGGGTACAGCCTTTGGCGACAATGAATTCGCGCCGGGGAGAGCGGGAACTGCCTATGGAGTACGGCTACTAAGGAAATTTCTGTCTGATTTGGCCGGAATAAGTTAGTGCCCAATGTTTTCTGATTATTAATTCCTGATAATATGTGCTCATGCACTTGCGTAATTGATGCTTTTTTTTGAATTTGAAAAAGTAAGCCTGATCTGCCTGAGAAAACAGATCAGGCCATTATTCATCGATTCGCAACTATATGAGCCACACCCTGACCTTCCTTTGCATTTCTACATTCTTTAAAGGGAATGATTTCCTCAGAGCCTGTAAGAGCGCGGGCAACACTGTCTTTCTTCTTACCGCCAAAAAACTGGAACATAAACCCTGGGCGAGGGAAAGTGTCGATGAATTCTTTTACGTGGAAGAACAGGAAAATGGCACTTACAACATGGACGATATCATTACAGGCCTCGCCTATGTAATGAGAAGCAGGCCTGTTGACAGGGTTGTGGCGCTGGATGACTTTGATGTGGAGAAGGCGGCTCATTTGCGGGAATATTTTCGTATACCCGGCATGGGACAAACGACAGGAAGGTATTTCAGAGACAAGCTGGCCATGCGAACCAAAGCTGCAGAGTCGGGAATACTGGTTCCGGGTTTTTCTGCTCTGTTCAATGATGAACAAATCAATACTTTTATTGAGAAATATCCGGGCCCGTGGATGATCAAGCCGAGGTCGGAGGCGTCTGCTACAGGCATCAAAAAAATGCATAATGCAGACGAACTCTGGGAAACCATTCATAGTCTGGAGGACAAGCGCCATGCCTATCTGGTAGAGCAGTTCAAACCGGGAGATGTTTATCACGTAGATTCTATATCTTACAACAGCCGTGTCATCTTTCTCTGGAGCAGCAAATATCTGTCGCCACCTTTCGATGTAGCGCATGGCGGAGGAATTTTCAGATCCGTGACAGTGCCATTTGATTCGTCGGAGGAACATGCCCTCGAAACCCTGGCTGTAGATCTGCTCAAAGCGTTCGGACTACGGCATAGTGCTTCACATACAGAGGTGATTCGTTGCCATGATGATGGTAAGTATTACTTCCTCGAAACCTCGTCCCGAGTTGGAGGAGCACATCTTTCTGAAATGGTAGACGCATCGTCCGGAATCAACCTTTGGCGGGAGTGGGCTAAGATGGAAACAGCCGAAGCAAAAGGGGAAGGATACAAGTTGCCGCCAGTTCGTAAAGATTATTCGGGTATAATCATTTCACTTACCAAACAGGAATATCCGGATTTGACACCTTTCAGTGATCCTGAAATTGTATGGAGAATGGACGAGCCGTATCATATTGGTTTGGTTGTAAAAGCAAAAACAAGAGAGCGCGTAATGGAGTTGCTGGATCGTTATGCAGAAATTATTCAGAAGGAGTATCACGCATCAGCTCCGGCTCCAAAAAAGCCGACACACTAAGATTTTTGACTGACTATCGCGGACAACTCTGAAATTAGCAGCATTTTTGTACTGAAACAGCATCCGGCCTCAGGAATGTAGACTGATCGGTCCGGATGCTGTTCTGTTTTAATAAGAAAATAACACGATCCCATAGTTGTTTTATGCGTTTCAAAAACCTGTTTCTTTTTTTCATTCCTGCACTTCTATTTTTTACCAGCTGTAACAACAAGGAGGTAGAACCCCGCAACCAGATTCTCAAAGATGGACTGTCGTATGAATTAGACAAGGGAGCACTGGTTGGATACGGAAAATTAAATGAAGGGGATGTCGGTTACACGCTGCATCTCTATCTGATGTCTCCTGAAATTTCTATAGTCGGAAAAAATGAAGTTCCTGATTCACTGGTTGGCAAAGGACATTTGCTTAGTTTTTCTATGTTCAGCAGTATGGAACGCGAGCTTGCACCGGGAACCTACGCGTTTGACGGTTTTGATACAACCAATCCGGAAACATTTGGAAATGCCTATACCGTTTTTAATGCCAATTACACCAAAAAAACCGGAAACGAAAATAAATTGATCGCAGGAAAAGTAGTGGTAGCCCGGAATGGTGATCAATATAAAATTGATTTTGATGCTGTTGATGATACGGGCAAAAAATTAGTCGGGCATTACACCGGAGTTGTTTCGTATTTTAAAGGAAACTGATTTCTTTATCTGCTCTAAAGGAAAGCAAGCTGACCGTTGAAGATCAGCTTGCTTTTTTGTTTCAATTTATATTGATATTAAGGCAACTTAAACGCCTGACGCGCAACCAGCAACCAGCTTCCTTTTGTTTTTTGGAATACCATTAACACACCCAAACGAACTGTACCCGGCTCTTTCCCTTTGTTGTGGGTTTCACCTATAAGCTTATGGCGAACCAACGCAACATCACCTGAAATGGTAATAGTTTGCTCACTCAGATCAATTTTAGTGAAGTTGGATTCATCACTGACGATCGCGCGAACAAACTCCTTTTGGTCTTCAAGCAAGCCATTGCTATGTCCATACGTCAGTTTCGGAGAGGTGAGTTTATTCAATTCGGCCTCATTGGCATCTACAATCGCCACTTTCAGTTTCTCCACCGTTGCCGCCACTGCCTTTTCGTCGGCACTCTGGGCAAAAGTTACAAATTGAATTACCGCGAGAAACAGAATAGTCAGAAATGTCTTTTTCATTTTATGAGTTATTTTTTGAATTGCTCAATATACAAAAGCCTCTCTTAAAAGCTAAAAGCTAAATTTTTACCTGCTCCATTTTCGGTGCAAAAAGGTGCATCACCAGCCAGGCCAGCAAATAAGCACAGCCGCAAATGATGAATATGATATTGTAACCCGCTCCAATGTTTCCCAGGGCTTTGTAATTGTCAAGGATAATACCAACTGTCAATGGGAACAAAATACCTCCTACAGAGCCGGCCATTCCACCGATACCTACTACCGAGCTCACGGCTTTTTTCGGGAACATATCCGATGCAGTTGTGAAAATGTTAGCACTCCATGCCTGGTGCGCTGCCGCCGCAAGGCTGATCAGGAATACAGCCTGCCAGATATTGGTGGTGTATTGCGCCAGCATAATTGGCATCACAAGCAGGGCAAATATAAACATGGATGTTTTTCTTGCACGGAAAATCGGCCATCCTTTATTGATCAGATAACCCGAAA
>DASYHR010000345.1:0-22313 GCA_035998385.1 Dyadobacter sp.
CGGGTTGCAATGGGAGCTGGCCGACCAGGGCGACCACAAAACCATGTTGGCTTACTACAAACATTTCATTGCCATTCGTAAGTCCACTGATGCACTCAGACATTTGAACCGGGACGGTGCGCGTGTATTGCAGGTGGATACGGAGAGTCAGACCCTCGTATTGATTCGTACTCATAATGAGGAGCAAGTCCTTTGTCTGATGAACTTCTCCGATCAATCTCAAACCTTATCGGTAGACCACGAAACCGATAGCTGGAAAAAGCTGCTCGCGTCCTCTGATGCGGAATGGGGTGGAAGTGCAGAAATGTCTTCAGAGATTTCAAATCTCTCTAACCTGAGCATTCCGGCCGAATCCATTACACTTTACACCAACAAACTATGAATCCGATTAACTCAACATACCGTTTTCAATTCCATAAAGATTTCACTTTAAAACACGCCTCCAGGCTGATCGATTATCTGGACCAGTTGGGTGTCGGGACACTCTATGCTTCCCCGATCTTCGAAGCAGTTGAAGATAGTACGCATGGCTACGATGGTATCAATCCTACTAAGATTAATCCGCAAATCGGCGAGTTGGATCAGCTTAAAAACCTATCGATGATGCTGCGTGAAAAGAACATAGGCTGGCTTCAGGATATTGTTCCCAATCATATGGCATTTCATCCTTCGAACCGCTGGTTGATGGACGTGCTCGAAAAAGGGGAGCGCTCTTTGTATGCCCGGTTTTTTGATATGAGCCCGGGCAGCAAACTCTTCCGGGGAAAAGTGATGGTTCCGTTTCTGCCTGCTGATTTAGAGGACGAAATAGAAAATGGAAATATCAAAATTGAAGCCGATACTAATAAAATTTATTTGGAATGCGGTGAATCAGCTTTCCCCCTCAATGCTGAAACGTATCTGAACCTTCTGGAATCATCAATTCAATCTGAATCCAAATCACTGATTGATGCGTTAAAACAGGCGCTGGAACAGCGCGAGCCCGCCGGATTTTCAAAGGAATGGGACCGCATGCAGTCAGAGTTCGCAGTGGCTGGAGGATTGGACAATCTATTGCAAGACGTGCTTGCCAAATGGAATGCTGATCCTGAAAAAATAAAGAGACTTGCAAGTCAGCAGCATTATACGTTATGCAGTTTTTCTGTTACCGATCAGCAGATCAACTTTCGTCGCTTTTTTACGGTGAATGACCTGTTATGTCTCAACATACAAAACAAACCGGTATTTGACGCTTATCACAGTCTGATTGAACAGCTGGTCAAGAATGGTGTTTTTACGGGTTTAAGGATAGATCATATTGATGGTCTGTACGATCCGGAGGAATATTTGCAGCGCCTCCGCGCCATTGCAGGTCAGGATGCCTACATTACCGTTGAGAAGATTCTCGAAAGTGAAGAGCAGCTACCGGCGAACTGGCCTGTTCAAGGTACGTCCGGATATGATTTCCTCGCTCAAGTCAACCAGCTTTTTACCAATACAAAAGCAGAGAAGACTTTTACAGACTTTTACGAGAATATTACGGATTCAAAGCAGCCGGCGGGTGAGAGTTTATTGGAAAAGAAACGGCTGATTCTGCAAGAACAAATGGGTGGAGAATACGAGAACCTGTTTCAGTTGCTGTTTAAATTGGAACTACTCAACGAAGCTGCTTTGGCAAAGACAGAGGCTGGAAATTTGAAAAAGCTACTGGGCGAATTCCTGATCTATTTTCCGGTGTACCGTTTCTACGGGAATTCCTTCCCACTTAGCAATGAGGAGGCTGGTGCAGTAGCTGACATCCTTACCAGACTGGATGATACTTATCCGGAATTGACGAGTGCCGTAGCGTTATTGCGGGATATACTGCTCGTGCGTCCGGCAGAGTCACAGGCAGATTATGCTGAAAAGGTTTGCGAATTTTACCAGCGTTGCATGCAGTTCAGCGGGCCGCTCATGGCCAAGGGAGTTGAGGATACGCTGATGTATACCTACAACCGATTCATAGGGTTCAATGACGTGGGCGGTTCAGTCGAGAATTTTGGAATGACTGCGAAAGCGTTTCATCGCAAAATGCAGTTACGACAAAAGCATTGGCCTTTGACCATGAACACGACATCGACGCACGATACAAAAAGGGGAGAAGATGTACGAGCCAGGCTGAATGTATTGACCGACCTTTCTGATCTGTGGATTGAAAAAGTAAATGAATGGTTTGCGATAACCGAAACCCGGAGCGCACCCGACCGAAATGATCAGTATCTGATATACCAAACCATCGCAGGCGCATATCCGATGCCGGGTGAAGGGGACGACGATTTCGGAAACAGGATTTCGGCTTATCTCGAAAAGGCGCTTAGAGAAGCGAAAAGGCATACGACCTGGACAAAGCCGGACGAGGATTATGAAGCAGCGAGTCAGCAATTTGTTACGCAACTACTGGACAAAGGAGGGAAGTTCTGGCAGAGTTTCACTCCGTTTCATTCCAAAATTGCAGACTATGGAATTTCCAATTCTATCGCTCAACTGATCTTAAAATTCACGTGTCCGGGTATTCCTGACGTGTACCAGGGCACAGAGCTTTGGGATTTGAGTCTTGTAGATCCTGATAACCGACGCCCCGTAGACTATCAGCTACGGGAACGAATTCTTGAAGATTTCAGGCAGATCGACGCCAAAGCTCTTCCCGCGACTTTATGGAAAAATAGAAGTAACGGTCATATCAAGCTATGGATCACTCAGCAACTCTTTAAACAACGTAGCGGAAATCCTGAATTTTTTCAATATGCTGATTACTTCCCGCTGGAAGTGAAAGGAACATTGAAAGAGCACGTTTTTGCTTATTACCGTGTGCATCGAAATCAGGTGATGCTGATTGCCGTACCGCTCAACACGGCCTCCATTTGTGAAAAGCAGCAAACTGATGTATTGAATCTGGATTGGCAGGAAACGGAGATTGTGCTACCGGATTTTCTGGGTAAAAACTGGCAAAACATACTGACAACTGATGAGCTGAGTTTTGAAAAGAACATACAGGTTGATCAGTTGTTCAGAAATTTGCCTGCCGCGATTTTGACAGGAACACAGCCGGCTGGCGATAGGAAAGCCGGGGTGCTGGCACATGTCACTTCGCTTCCCTCTTCTTTTGGTATAGGTGATCTGGGTCCTGAAGCTTACCGTTTTGCTGATTTTCTCTATCAGGGATATCAAAGGGTTTGGCAAATGTTACCGATCAATCCGGTTGATGCAGACCAGGGGTTTTCGCCTTACAGTTCTTTGTCGTCTATGGCAGCCGAGCCCATGCTGATCAGCCCTGAACTTTTACAACAGGAAGGATTGCTGAACGAAACAGATTTGGAACGCTACAAATCAGAAGCCAATTCCTGTACGGACTGTCCCACCGTACAGAAGAATAAAAATGACTTATTGAAGATCGCTTTTCAGAACTTTCAAAAGTCGGACGGCCAGTCACAGGCGTTCGATGCGTTTTGTTCAAACAATGCTGACTGGCTTGCAGATCATGCGCTGTTTATTGCACTGAGGACAAAGTTTGAAGACAAACCCTGGACCGAATGGGAGGCACCTTTCAGAAGCCGGGATGTCGAAGCACTGGATCAATTCAAAGAGCAGCATCAGGACGAAATGCGTTTTCATGAGTGGGTGCAATTTGTCTTCAGCAGGCAGTGGCAGGCTTTGCGAGCGTACTGTAATGATCGGGAGATCACTTTGTTCGGAGATTTGCCGTTTTACGTGGGAGCCAATTCCAGTGATGTTTGGGCACATCAGGATCTTTTTATGCTGGATGAAAAAGGGACAATTACCAGTAAGGCTGGTGTGCCGCCGGATCTATTCTCGGAGACGGGACAACTTTGGGGTATGCCGGTTTTCAACTGGGAAGCACACAAAAAAGACAATTACGAATGGTGGACCAACCGGCTGCGTCGCAACACAGAAATTTACGATCTGGTAAGGCTGGATCACTTCCGTGCTTTTGCAGGTTATTGGGCCGTAGACGGGCATGAAAAAACAGCCGGGAAAGGACAATGGTTGCCAGGGCCGGGTGCTGATTTTTTCGTAACCATTGGCGCCGCCCTGGGCGACCTGCCATTTGTTGCTGAGGACCTGGGTGAAATTACCCCGGATGTTTTTGGATTAAGAGATCAGTTCAAACTGCCCGGAATGAAGGTCTTGCAGTTTGCTTTTGGACAGGATACGGCCAAAGCGTTACACATTCCTCACCATCATTCAAAAAATTTTATCGTGTATTCGGGCACACATGATAATAACACTTCCATCGGATGGCTCAAAGAACAACAGGAATCTGATCCGTTAGTGATTGAAAATCTGAGCAGGCATTTCCACCAGGAGGTGAACGAAACCAATATCAATGCACTGCTGACCGGCGTGGTATACGGATCTACAGCCAATACGGCGATTTTGCCGCTTCAGGATATTCTGGAATTGGATGAAAAAAGCAGATTAAACAGTCCGGGATCTGAGCAAGGCAACTGGGCATGGCGCGTTTTACCAGACCAATTGACTGAAGCTGTTCAAACAAAATTGAGGGAACTCGTGAAGTTCTACGATCGTATATAACAATAGTAATCCCCGGTTGAGCGAGTCTGAAACCGGGGATATCTTTACTTTTTGTTAGCCAGAAATCCCTCAATACGGTCGCGGTGGTTTCCTACGTTTGCTATAGCTTCCCTGACCTGCTCCACCGTGACACCCAGTTTCTTGACGATGTAGTTAATTTCATAGTCGTCGCTCGTCGAAACCTTACTGCGATCCCTCTCGTCCTGCTTGTTTTTGTCGTCAGCCATGATCAATGTTTGTTAAGGTGTAGATAATCAATAATATACACCAGCAAAAATTGTGCTACAGGATAGTTAGAATTGTTACACTTAGTTGGAAACTGGGTGGCGGAGTCACAGATACATGACCAGAGTCACTATTTGTACAGTTAGAATAACAAGGTAATATCGACTACATTTGTCGTATAGTATTCTTTCTATTGTTGAAAAACTGCTTTGTTAACCTCTGACAGCTAATCCATGTTGTCTGTATCAAACCTGCAACTCATTCCGTGAAAAACAACATTGCCGATCGGGGCAAGAGTCATTCCTCCATTTTAAGTCCGTTTTTCAATGGTATCAAACGTGTCCTCCGTGTTTGGGAGTTTCTGAAAGGGGACATAGAGGAGTTTCCACTGTACGCGCGTATTTATCATTCTGTATCTATTGTAGTCGGACTGGTCATGCTTTACAACGTGCCTTTCAGTTTGGCTATTGGCATGTACGAAGCTGCGTTAGCGAGTTTCTTGCTTCTGCCATTGATCACTTCCCTGTTCTATATATCCAGATTTCGCAATAGAACAGTTCTAAGTCAGACCATTTACACAATATTGATCAACGCATTTTTTTGTGTTAATTATTTTGTCAATTCCGGTATCTCAGGCTCCACGCTTTTGTCATTTTGCCTTGTTCATTTTATGACAATGGCCACCATGCCGCGCAGCAGGTATCTGTTCTGGACGTTGCTCAATGT
This sequence comes from Dyadobacter sp., assembly GCA_035998385.1. GTDB lineage: Bacteria > Bacteroidota > Bacteroidia > Cytophagales > Spirosomataceae > Dyadobacter. The sequence continues at coordinate 5,524 of DASYHR010000345.1, forward strand.
AGTTCTTGTCGGCGGGCTAATCTATTGGGAATATACTCACACTGAAACGAGTCTGTACTCGTACCCGTCACGGAAGAATTTTTTCGTTGATATCACCTCAACTTATATCGTAAACATCGTGCTCATGTTTGCCGGTTTATCATACATCATCAATAATTACCGGCAGGAAAGGGACAAAGCTGAGGAGCAAACACGGAAAATCACGGAGATGGATCAGCAGAAAGCGAAGCTGATTTCAATCATTTCGCACGATTTCAACACACCGCTCAACAACATTAAAAAATATTTGTGGATACTCACGAGAATGGATCTGGAAGATAAAGACCGTAAACAATTCGAGGCAGATCTGAATGAAGCCGCTTCAGATACGCAACATCTTTTATTGAATCTGCTGAACTGGGCGCGAACCAATATGGATAACCACGATTACAGGCCAGAGTTTGTGGCTGTTCGGGATGCGCTTGAAGACACGATTAAAACGTATATAACTATTGCTGAAGAAAAGGATATTCAACTGCACATCTTGATCACAGATGAAGACCAAATTTATGGGGACGCGCAAATGCTCAATATCATCATCAGGAACCTGATTAATAATGCCATCAAATTTACGCCGCCGGGTGGTTTGGTGCAGGTGGCTGCGCAACAGGAAGCGCATCAATGCCGTATTACAGTAACCGACGGTGGCCCGGGGATAGCAACAGACAAACAGAAACAGCTATTTTCGCCATTGACGGCCTCAACAGGTGGCACATCCGGTGAGCGGGGAATCGGTCTGGGTCTCTCAATCTGTAAAGAATTCACTGAGATCATGGGCGGCGAAATTGGTTTTGTTACAAGTGAAAATGGAACGGTGTTTTGGGTTGAATTACCTGTTTTTGCTGAGCAAAATCAGGCGGTATTGATTTGACAAAATTCAGGTAGATCAGGAGAATTTAGTACAACTGGCATAATGTTTTGAAGATGGCGCTCCGTCACCGATTACATTTGCTATGAGAGGAAATTCCAAAAGAAAGTTAAGAAACGGATTGCTGATCTTCATTGGTCTTATCATCCTGATCAGGCTGGCATTGCCATATATCGTGCTACGTTATGCCAACAAAACACTCGCCGAAATGAATGGCTACTATGGTCATATTGAGGATATTGATCTGGCCATTATCCGGGGCGCCTACAAAATAGACAGTATATACTTAAACAAAGCTGACACGGTAACAGGTAATCAGACCCCGTTTTTCTCGGCAGGATTGATTGATCTTTCTATTGAATGGAAAGCATTATTAAAGGGTTCGATTGTCAGTCAGATCAAGGTCGACCGACCGGAGCTTACTTTCACAAAAGACAAAGTGGAGCCGAAAGAAGTGGTGAAGGACTCTGCAGACTTCAAAAAAGTGCTTGAAGGTTTTATGCCATTGGATATCAACGTGCTTACGATCAATAACGGGGTAGTCCGCTATAAGGACAATACAAGCACCCCCAAAGTTGAAATAGAAGCAAACCAATTGTTTCTGACTGCCAAAAATCTAAAAAACAGCTATGACTCCTCCACTGTTTTACCCGCCACCATCGATATGAGTGCGATGATTTACGAAGGTCATTTTGATGTGCATGCCAAACTGAATCCGCTGGGCGACAATCCGACTTTTGATGTAAGTGCAGAACTGAAGAATACCAATCTGGTCAAACTGAATGACTTCTTTCAGGCTTATGCAAAAATAGATGTTAACGACGGCAGATTTGGTTTGTATTCTGAAGTGGCAGCAAAGGACAATGCTTTTACTGGTTATGTAAAACCGGTCATCAACAATCTTGATATTCTGGGAAAGGAAGATCGTAAAGACAATTTGCTCCAGAAATTATGGGAGGCTGTGGCTGGGGGAGTAGGTGAACTTTTTGAAAACCAGCATAAGGATCAGGTAGCAACAAAAATTCCATTTAAGGGTAAACTGGATTCTCCGTCCACCAATATCTGGATTGCGATCGGGACTGTTCTGCAGAATGCTTTTATCCATGCGTTGCAGCCGTCTATTGACAATGAAATTAATATCGGTTCAGTGAAAGCGGGCACAGCAGAAAAGAAAACTTTTCTACAAAAGGTCTTCGGCTCAAAAGACAAGGACGAGAAAGAAAGTAAAAGGGAGAAAAGAGATAAAAAGGGGAAAAAGTAATTATTCTGGCATAGTTTTAGTTAACGCGCTGCTGATTTTTGATAACTTAAAGTCAGTAAAAATGGAAAACACAGCTGTCATTAATTCATTTAAAAGAACCAACAAACACCACAACGATCCTGAAAATTACTTCGCCAGAATGCAGGATCTGGTCTTTGCCTACAACTTCGAAGACCAGCCAGTGAAGCTCTTTATCATGGGTGACGACAGGTCTGGTATCCGTTTCAGGGTTGAGTGTTCAGATCCTTCGACAAGGGCAAGACTGGAAAATGTGCTCCGGCAATATCTGGTCGAACAGAATGCCTGAAATGATCGGAAGTAAATACCGGGGCAGATAAATTTCACCATTTATCTGCCCCGAATCTTAAGGAAGAACCTGATCCACCCGATACCAATTATAGCCATAGGCCGCCATCTCCAATTTGACATTTCCATTAGTTACGGTTTTGTCCTGCGACTTATCCCACAGGTCGTTTAATTTTCCTGCGTTTTTCATTTCAAAATTCAACGAAGCAGGTTTGTCTGAAAAATTGTGCACGGTGATCAACCTTTTGCCTTTGTAACTATATTCCGCGATTAATACGTTTTCTACGTTACTCTTCAGGACGCGAAACTCTCCCAAGCCTATCTCGGGACATGATTTACGAACTCTGACCATTTCAGCAATACTCCGTAAAAGCGACTTGTCATCCCGCCATTGTTGTTCTATATTGAGGGTGTGGAATCCGTATTCTGTATCAGAGATAACCGGGCGAAAGGCAGTATCGGCTGTGGTAAAACCTGCATTTTTGGATGTATTCCATTGCATAGGCGTTCGTACTGCAATACGTTCTTTCAGACTGAGATCGTCTCCCATTCCAAGCTCCTCACCATAGCGGATCACAGCAGCACCGGGCAAAGAAAACAACAGGCTATAGGCCATTTCAATATGTTCCGGGTTATTTTTCAGCATAGGCGCCAGGCGTCTTCGAATCCCGCGTTCGTAAAGTTGCATGCTTGTATCCGGGCCGAATTGATCGTAAACCTGCTGACGTTGCTTTGTGGTTAACCTGCCTAAATCAATTTCGTCATGGTTTCTCAGAAAGTTGGCCCACTGTGAACTGGCTGGTTTCTGACTTGTCAGTTGCAAGGCGCCTTTCAACGGTTTGATATCCGACGTCGCAAGTCCGTAGAAAAGATATTGATTTGCATAAAAATTAAACATCATTTGTATACCTTCTCCGTTCTTTCCGAAGTAATCCGGATTTTCTTTCGGATCGACATTGGCTTCCCCCAAAATGGCTGCGTCCGCGCTTCTCGACTGAATGAATTGCCTTAAGTCCATTAAAAAGCTAAAATCCAGCTGTGGTTTCTCACTTCCGCTTTTCGGTACTTCAATGATAAAAGGTACGGCATCAAGTCTGAAGCCTGCTATGCCCTGGTTCAGCCAGAATCCGATGACCCGTTGAATTTCCTGCATTACATCCGCATTGGCGAAATTGAGATCGGGTTGAAAGTCATAGAAGCGGTGGTAATAATATTGGTTTGTAACACTATCCAGTGACCATACAGCTTTTTGCACGCCCGGGAATACCATTCCTTTTTCTGCATCAGCTGGTTTTTTCTCTGACCAAATATACCAATCGCGGTATTTGGAATCCTTCGCACTACGCGCATTCACAAACCAGGGGTGTGAGGAGGACGTATGGTTGATCACCAGATCCATAATGACCCGCATGCCCCGCTTTTTTGTTTGATGCATCAGCTCCGCAAAGTCACCCAGTGTTCCCAGTTTGGGATCGACGGTATAATAGTCAGCTACGTCGTAGCCATCGTCTTTGCCGGGTGTAGGTTGAAACGGAGCCAGCCAGATCACATCCACACCAAGCATTTGCAGGTAGTCCAGTCTCTGGATCAGCCCGTTGATATCTCCTCGGCCATCTCCGTCGCTATCCTGAAAAACCCCGATTTCGAGATTGTATATGAAGGCGTTTTTGTACCAGTAATTTTCTTTGATTTCTCTGGGGGCAATTTTAAGTTGCGCAAAAGCCGGGAGTGAGAGTATGGTTAGTAATATGGATAAAGTTGTATGGTGTAATTTCATTTTGACAGATGGTTGCGTTATTGAACTGCATTTTCCTTGTGAAGTGATCCGCAATAGCAGCACGGATCCGACAGAGGCTTTGAACCTGCCGGCTGCCCGCACCGGCTACAGAGTAAGAGGTCCGCGGTCTGGCAGCATTTTTCTATAAATTCGGCATCAATATCCGGCAGGATACACAACCCTGGTTTCACTTCATTGTTTAACACGAGAGAAAATTCGCCATTTGCTTCAAAGTAAAGGCGTTTCACTTCCCCTAAATGCCTGATTCCGTTGGTGCGTAGCTGTGCGAATGCACTTTCCCGGGTGATCCCGGTGTTTCTCATGTTTTTCAAAACCAGTTGACTATCGGCAATAAGTGTCGTGATATTTCCCTGGGTTATAGATTCAAACTGCTGGTTTTTGGCCGCGAGCCACGCCGTGCTTTGTTGCAAAAAGATAACAACAGCAGCAATAATCAGGATAGCAAGCACGCCCCGTTCGGGAGTTTGCATAGCTACCCCGATTGCCGCAGCCAGCGAGACCATTCCGATCATCTCGCTACGGCTCATCTGAGACGCCATCCTTTTGCCCATCAATCTCATGGAGACCATTAGCACGAGGTATATCACGGCGATTCTTACCAGAACTTCAATATAAAATGCAGGCGGTATGTCGCCTACAAACATGCGTGGCCAGTCGGGAAACCGGATATCTTCTTGTTTCATTTAAATGTTGTAAAACTAGGGTTTCGTAATAATGAAGGCATTTTTCAAGGTTTTCTCCATGCAGTTGTAGCAGCTTTCAGTGTCAGGTTCCTGCTGTTGTAAAGCACCACAATTTGAACACACCATTGTGGTGTCTGCTACTTCCTGTTGAAAAGTACCAATAGCGGAGTCCGCTGGTGGGAAAATGATGAGACCTGCTTCAGGCTGATCTCGTTTGTATACGCTGAAAAGCCCTCTTGCTTCCAGATAAACCCTGTCAACTTCGCCCAGATTGTGAATATTTCTGCTTCTCAAAACCGCGAAAAGCTGCTGTTTGGAGATTTTTGTACGTCTCATTTCATCGAGCTGCATCATGCCGTTTTTCATCAGGATACTCAACTCTCCGTGGCTCAATGTCTCAAATTTGCGGTGTTTGAATTCCATCAGGTTGATACCTCTTTGGAATGCCAAAGCACACACAAGGATCATCGCGCACAGAAGTAGCCCTGTTTGGGGCAACTGCATTCCCGGTGATACGATTGCTCCGAGCGTGACCATGACGGCCAGCTCGGAGATAGTCAACTGTCCACCCATTCTTTTTCCCATCAGTCTCACAACTGTCAGTAAAATCAGGTACATGACGGTTGCCCTCAGCAGTATTTCCACTGAAAATATGACCGGGGTGTCACCAAAAACAATCCTGTACAAGTCGCCGGGTGTTATATCATCCTTTTTCATACAGTTGACTATTGTTCAGATTCCTTTAAAGCGCAGTGAAACACACACATCGAATGTGCCTGAACCTGAATTTGTTCACCAGGAGCAATGGTTTCAGCCTGATCACCAACGAAGTTCTCACTTGTTGATACCACCATTTTCCAGCCCGATCCGCATTCTTCGGTGGGCAAAGTAAAGTCAACCTGATTGCCTGAAGGATTAAATATGATGTAAAAATGATCGTCGGTTAAAATCTGTCCGCTCAAATCCACGCAACGGATACCCAACCCATTCAGAAACACACCAAATGCTTCAGCCTTGGTTTCGCCCCATTTGTCTTCAGGAATGAGGTTGCCGTCCGGCGCGAACCAGATGATGTCTTTGATATCGGAGCCATTCACAGGCAAATCCTGAAACCATCTGCGTCTCTGGAAAGTCGGATGACTTTGCCGGAGATGAATGAGACCTTTTGTAAACTTCAGCAGTTCTTTATCTGCTTTGTCCCAGTTTTGCCATGAGAGCTCGTTGTCCTGGCAATAGGTATTGTTGTTGCCCTTTTTCGATTTGGAACATTCATCTCCTGCCAGTATCATGGGTACTCCTTGTGATAATAGCAGCGTCGTCAGCATATTCCTTTTTTGCTGACCGCGTAATTTGTTAATCGCTTCGTCTTCCGTTGGTCCTTCTGCACCTCAGTTCCAGGAATGATTCTGATCACTTCCGTCCGTATTGTCATCGCCATTGGCCTCATTGTGTTTTTCATTGTAACTCACCAGGTCATTCAATGTAAAGCCGTCATGCGCCGTTACAAAGTTAATACTGGCAGTTGGCCGCCGGTAACTGTTGTTGTACAAATCAGGGCTGCCGGTGAAACGCTGGGCAAACTCGGTCATTTTAGTGTCGCCGCTTCGCCAGAAGTCGCGTACATGATCCCGATACATGCCGTTCCATTCTCCCCATCCTACAGGAAATTTACCAACCATATAGCCTTCATCCCCAATGTCCCAGGGTTCTGCGATCAGCTTCACCTGAGAGATGATCGGATCCTGATGAATGATATTGAAAAATGAGCTGAGCGTGTCAGTTTCATGGAGCGTGCGGGCGAGTGCTGCTGCTAAATCAAAGCGGAATCCGTCTACGTGCATTTCGGTCACCCAATATCTGAGACTGTCCATGATCAAAGCGAGTACGTTTGGAAGACGGGCATTAATGGTGTTGCCTGTTCCTGTGTAATCCATGTAGAATCGCTTGTCATCGTCGACAAGCCGGTAATAGGATGTATTGTCCAAACCTTTGAAAGATAGGGTAGGGCCGAAGTGATTGCCCTCCGCTGTATGATTGTATACCACATCCAGAATGACCTCAATTCCCGCTTTGTGCAATTCCCTGACCATATATTTGAACTCGTTTACCTGCGAGCCGGCCGTTTTGTCGCTGCTGTATCTGGGATCGGGAGCAAAAAAGCAAAGTGTATTGTATCCCCAGTAATTGGTCAGACCTTTTTCTACCAAATGCCTGTCAGCAACGAAGTGGTGAACCGGAAGCAGCTCAATGGCAGTAATACCTAACTCTTTCAGGTATTTGATTACTTCCGGGTGTGCAAGTCCGGCGTAGGTTCCCCGGATTTGCTCGGGGATTTTTTCATTCAGTATCGTAAAACCTTTGACGTGTGTTTCATAAATGATGGTTTCGTGGTAGGGACGGTTAATTCGCCGGTCGCCCTGCCAGTCAAACTCACCACTTACCACAATGGACCTTGGTACAAAAGGTGCGCTGTCGACGGTACTGCAACTCAGGTCTTCCTGCTCGTTGCCAATTTCGTAGCCAAATAGTGCATCATCCCAATGTAAGGTAGAGGTCAATGCCTTGGAATAAGGGTCGGTAAGTAATTTAGCAGGATTGAACCTGTGACCATTATGTGGCTCAAAAGGACCGTGTACCCGGTAGCCGTACCGCTGACCTGGTTTGAGCCCCGGGACATAAACGTGCCAGATATGATGGGTAACTTCTTCAATCTTGATTTTTGCGGATTCTTCATTGTTCTCATCAAACAGACAAAGTTCTATCATGTCTGCGTTTTCCGAGAACACGGCAAAGTTGACCCCGATACCATCCCAGTTTGCTCCTAAAGGGTAGGGCTGGCCGGGGCAAACTTTCAGATCAGATGAACCGTGGGCGTCGAGAATTTCGTTTTTAATTTTTCTGTCCATCGTTCTTAACGTTGATAAATAAATGCGGTTTCTAGTCGATTCGCTGGCTGTCGCTGTCTGGTTGCCATTCGCTCACTTCATCTTCCGGAATGAAAAATTCACTTTCAGTTGGCATTTCGAGTTCGGATGATTCCTGGAAGCCACGTTTTTCAGCATTGTAGATTCCTTTTCGTTGGATGCCAAGCAGGTCAGTAAAGGTGACCAGTGCGTTGTGTTCGGGATATTGGTTCATATTATTTATTGATAAGTGACTTGATATATTACGCCGTTGGTGTCGTCGGAAAAAAGCAGCGATCCGTCTTTGTGGACCGTAAGACCAGCCAACCTCCCAAAATGCGATTTATTGTCTTCTATTGTGAAGCCTGTTACAAAATCCTCGAAACGGACAGGTTTTCCCTCTTCAAAATGTATTCTGACGATCTTGTAGCCCACCGGAGAGCTCCTGTTCCACGACCCACGCATCGCCACAAAGGCATCATTTCTGTATTCCGCCGGAAACTGACTGCCTGTGTAAAACGCCATGGCCATCGGTGCCGAATGGGCCTGGTACGTAAGCATTGGCAATGTGGTCTTACTCAGGTATTGCTGATAGGTCGTATCACCTTTGGGTCTGTCGCCAGGGTTGTATTTCCCTTCGCCATATACATAAGGCCAGCCGTAATCTGCATTTTGGGTAATGACATTAAGTTCTTCCTTCTGCTCGTCATCACCCAGCCAGTCTATCCCATGGTCCATTCCCCAGAGCTGTTTCGTTTGTGGATGCCATCCGAAACCGATCGTATTACGAAGTCCTTTGGCAAAAACTTTTCTGTTGGATCCATCTTCTTCCGCGCGGAGCATCGTCGCGTTTTCAGGATTGGGTTCAGGGCAAGAATTGCAGGTACTGCCCACACTCAGGTACATCTTTTCATCAGGCCCGAATGCCAGTGTGCGGTTAGGATGCTGGCCTCCGTCAGGAAGGTCGCTGATGAGCATGGAGGGCTGGTCGAGTGAGCCATCTGGCTGAATATCAGCGACATAGACTTGTTTGACGGCCACCATATACATCCTGTTTTTGTGGATGTAGAGGCCATGCACCTGTTTGATATTGGCTACCGTCTTTTTCTCGTCTGCTTTCCCATCGCCATCCGTATCTCTGAGCATCATTACAATACCTGCCTCGCGATCGGAAGCGTATACATGTCCGGATTCTGACGACACAAGCATTCTTGGTTTGCCCAGTCCTTCTGCAAATTTGCTGACTTTGAATCCTGCAGTCGTTTTGAGCTGAGCGACGTTCTGATCAGAAGCAGGTCTGAGGGCGGGGTAAAATACGTATCCGTTGATTTGGGTGCTGGTTGGCTCCTTATCGGTCTCAGGAATAAATGCATTCCAAAAATCGGAATCTTTGTCGCAGCTGAGTGTGGCCATTGCAAAGAACATGGTGCAGCCAAGCGCGAGGGAAACTGAATTAGATAGTCGTTTCTTTTTCATATGAATAGATTTTAGTTAGATACCTGGGCATTACATTGTACCAACCGCGGGTTGGGATAAAACCTGACCTGGTTTTTTGTGCGGGTGCCTTATAAAAAATCATTCCGTAGGTGGAATGATTTTTTAACTTGCAATCCGCTTGTAATTGGCGGTGACGTTGTCGCCTTGATGACACATAAAGTACTATTTGAAATTATGGAAGATTATACCAATGTGATTGTTCACGCTGCAAGGGTAGGGAATACCGAAGTACTTGAAGAACTCATTCGCCGGGGAGTGAATGTGGATCTTGTGGATGAAAAAGGGCACACTGCTCTGATTGTTGCATGCTACAATAACCAGGTTGCCGCTGCAGGATTATTGCTGGATGCTGGCGCCGATGTCAATGCTGCTGACCATGGTGGAAACACGGCATTGATGGGAGCAGCCTTCAAAGGGCATGACGAGGTTGCAAATCTATTGATACGCCATGGGGCAGATCTCAATCTCCAACATGGCAATGGAGGTACTGCTTTGATGTTTGCAGCCATGTTTGGAAGAAATAATCTGGTTCATCTGTTGAAAGAGAAAGGAGCCGATCTGACGATTGTCGATGTGAGAGGTTTATCAGCTTATGATTTGGCTGCCCAGCAGGGAAATGCAGGAGCTATGGACTTGCTGTCCGCAGATTAAACGTTACAGTTAAGGTTATAAAAAAACTGGTCGTCTTTGCAGGCGACCAGTTTTTTGTTTTATGCCGGAATTTTCCGGGGCACTTCGCGTTCCCAGAACCGGTGCTGCGCAATTGCCTTGGCAAATAGTGAACCTACAGTAGAGGCATCATCGCTGACCACTATACCTTCAAGCATCACGGATTCTTCTGAGAAGTCCTCCGGCAACTTTTTAGCAAAATAAGTTGCTTCCAGAACCTGAACTGCACCCAGATCCGCTGCTATAGGCTTGCAATGTTTGAAGGATTCATTCAGAAAATGAACTGCTGACGCCTCAGCTTCTACAGCTGCAACACTGTTGGTTCCTCCCGGTACATACACCGCATCAAACAAAACAGATGCTGCCGTCAGATAACTATGTTGAACCGGGATTTGCTCGTCTGAATCAGCGATGACGTAATTCTGTCTCGGAGCAACCATTTCGACCACCGCACCCTGGCTCTCCAGAACGGATTTTACTGTATTCACAGATTTGGCACTTACACCGTCGGCAATCAGAAATGCAATTTTTCTAGTCGCAATACTGTCTTTTGGCGTGTTTGCCATGCTTAGTGCATCAGATATAACCACCTCGCCGTCTTTCATGATCGGATCGTAATCGGCAGGATCAGCATCCGCAGGAAAACTAAGGTTTACCGGAAGTTCAGGATCTTCTGGTACAGGTAATCTCAATGCAAAGGCTACTTCACTCGCAAGTTTTTTGTCGATCAGAGACAGTATGCCCAACATTCTGGTTCGTACGTCCAATGAATTGACTTTACCCAGCTCAAAGCTGAACGCGTCAATCATGTGGTTTTTTTCCGGCTCCGACTGGCTGTTCAAAAACAGCCGCGCCTGGCTGAAATGGTCGAGGAAACTTTTACTTCTAGCCCGGATCTTTCTGGCATCTATGCGCTCAGGATAAGATGTAAATCCGCCTTCAGACGCCTTCGCCTGTCGCGGTGAGTTGTTGTCCAAACCGTTTGGCCCGTAAGCTACTTTGCCACGGTTGATGGTCTGGCGCATATATCCGTCTCGTTGGTTGTTATGTACCGGCACGATAGGTCTGTTAATCGGAATCTCCTGGAAATTCGGTCCGCCCAGCCTGATAAGCTGTGTATCGGTATAGGAGAACAAACGTCCCTGTAACAGAGGATCGTTCGTGAAATCGATGCCCGGAACGACGTGACCGATGTGGAAGGCAGACTGTTCCGTTTCCGCAAAGAAATTCTCCGGATTGCGATTCAGGGTAAGTTTCCCTACGCGTTGTACAGGAACAAGTTCTTCCGGGATAAGTTTAGTCGGATCAAGAAGATCAAAATCAAATTTAAACTCGTCGCTTTCTGGTATGATCTGAAGACCTAATTCCCATTCCGGGAAGTTGCCGCTTTCAATAGCATCCCACAAATCCCTGCGGTGGAAATCAGGATCCTTACCGGAGATCTTTTGTGCTTCGTCCCATGCTACAGCATGTACACCAAGCAAAGGTTTCCAGTGGAACTTCACAAAATGACTTTCGCCTTCAGCATTAATCAGTCTGAACGTGTGTACACCGAATCCTTCCATCATCCTGTAACTACGCGGAATGGCGCGGTCACTCATCGCCCACATAATCATGTGTGCAGATTCGGGCATTACAGAAATGAAATCCCAGAACGTATCATGTGCCGAAGCCGCCTGCGGCATTTCATTGTCCGGCTCAGGTTTCACTGCATGTACCAGATCCGGGAACTTCATTGCATCCTGAATAAAGAAAACCGGAATGTTATTTCCGACTAAATCGAAATTACCTTCCTGCGTGTAAAACTTAACCGCAAATCCTCTCACGTCGCGGGCAAGGTCTGTGGATCCTCTCGAACCGGCAACTGTAGAGAAACGCACGAACACAGGTGTTTCGACTTCTGTATCATTCAGAAATTGCGCTTTCGTGTATTTGTCCAGCGACTCGTATACTTTGAAAACCCCATGTGCGCCAGAACCTCTTGCATGTACTACCCGTTCCGGGATTCGCTCATGATCAAAATGGGTAATTTTCTCACGGAGAATAAAGTCTTCCAATAAGGACGCTCCGCGCTCTCCGGCCTTTAATGAGTTCTGGTCGTCATTAATTCTGAGCCCGGTATTGGTATTCATAATCTCACCAGACGAGTCCTCCATATTACGTGCAAGATCTCTGGTTTTGTCATTATCAGGCTGTTGATTGTGCTGAATCGGTTGTTCCTGTTCTTTCGCCATAGCTTTTAATATTGTTAAATTATGCTTCTTCCGATGCCTTGTCTACGATGTTGTTAGTCGCGATTTCTGTGAGCAATTGGTCGGTTTCCAATTCTTCATTCAAGGTCTGCTGGAATATCCCGGCAACCTCGCTGTGTCCCAACGTATTGGCAAGCCTGATCAATCCCAGATAAGAACCGATTTCATAATGCTCTACTTTTTGTGAAGATAAAATGATGCCAACGTCGCGTGTTGCGGTACCCTTGTCCGTACTCTCAATCACGCCTTCACCTTCCTTTGTAATTCCCTCAATTGCATCACATTTTTTCGCTACCGGATCCTTCCCCAATATTGAAAAGATCTTTTCCAGACGCTCTACGTGTATCTTTGTTTGTTTGAGATGCAGATTAATAGCGTCTGCCAGTTCTGCTGAGGTTGCCGACTGAGCCATTTTGGGTAGGGTTTTCACCAGATGGTTTTCCGCCCAGAAGATATCTCTTACACAATCCAGAAATAATTCCTGCAATGCGGGTTCTGCGTTCGGTTGCGTACCTGATTTGAATTTTGGATCTGAGTTTGTTTCGTTTTTCATAGTGATCAATTTTTGATTGCCACGCACTATCAAAAGCTGTTCCAGCGCAAATCGGGAAAAGACGCATCTTTTCAATTTTTCAAAAAAATAGATGTAAGGAATTGCAACGATTCAAAATATTTTTGGTGGAAAATGCCCTGTAGATGTATTTCTGGCGTAAAAATTGCTGTTAAAAAGTGATTAAAATTTACTTATCGATTGTAATAATACCACCACAACATTTTTAAAATGAAGACACTTGTTTTTTCAAGCAGAGTAACCCTGGATGGGAAGCCCGCAGGATTTTCAGGTCAGTTCAAAATGCTCCACACCGAAAGCGGCAACATGTATGTATACAAGGTGCATGTATCCAGGCAATCTTATTCGGGTTCGCATTTGCCCGGAGCGGGAAGTGCAGAAGAAGATCAGGCCTGGTGGAGAAGCATGTTTCACGCTCTGGTCACATTTCTAGAAAACTATAACAGGGTTCACGGCGAACTCCCCTCAGACCGAAATACCTTTCACGACGGACGTTACTATACTCCGGACGATAAAATGTTTGGTGAAAAGGTACGGTTCAGGGTGGAGTATAGGAAACAGCGTGACCTGGGTGACAGGGAGTTGGTGTTGGAAGATGCTGAAGTGATATGAAACAAAAAAAGCAAAGGTCATCAATTGATGACCTTTGCTTTTTTTAATATAAAAATGTAGTGCAGTTTAAGATTGAAATTGGGACAAATCCTGTTCAACATGTACCAGTATGTTGTAATCTACCCAATAATGGCAAATCGTTTCCAGTAGCTTTTTCAGTTCTTCGAAATCTACAGGTTTGATGAAAAACGAATTTGCTCCCGCCTGGTAGCACCGGTTTACATCACTTTGCTTGCTTGATGCACTCAACATGACCACAGGAAGTGTCTTCCAGTCCGTTACCGTATTAGGAGGGGTTTGACGAATCAGTTTTAAAATTTCATATCCGTCCAAAGTTGGCAGGTGCAAATCCATAATAATCAGTGATGGACGTCTGCCCGTATATCCTTCGGATGACTGCATCACCATATATTGGTATAGTTCACTCCCGCCCTGAAAAGATCTTACACTATATTCCGGTAAGAATTTACTAAAAATAGTTCTCACCAGCTGGCGAAAATCGGAAGAGTCTTCCACTAGAAAAATCTCTTTTTTTGTCATTTTGAATGTAGTTTAGGGAAATCAGATTTGCAGCTCAGTATAAAGCCAAGTTTGATCCCGACTTCCGCTGTAGCATCGTTATATATCATCTTCGTTTCAATGTCTAGTTTGTTACACATCAGCAGTGCAACATTCAGGCTCAGATCATCCCCGGTTTCCCAGTGAAAACCTTCAGCATTTTCATTCCAAATACGCACAGTGCGATCCGGAATGATTACTCCCCTGGCTGATATAGAACACACGGCTTTGCCAGATTCGGAAATCGACCAGCTGACTGCTATACCAGCGAGTTTATTTTTATTCAGCAGCGAAAAAATGATATGCTCCGCTATATTTTTTGTGACCTGGCTGTCACTGTGTATGTATAGGTCGTGGCTATTTTGTATTGAGAAACTGAGGTTTCTTTTCGAAATTATACTGCTCCACTTTTTCCTGATACCGTCAAATATGGGTCCGGGATGGAAGTCAGAAACTTCGATTTTGTGTTTGCCTGAATTAAAAAGGGAATAATCCTGCAACACCGAAAACATGTGAAAAGCATATCCGGAATTCTTTTGAAGGCGATACATGATATCTTCCTTTTCTGTATCATTTCCGGCAAACGGCAACACGGATATAAGACCGGAAATAATTCCGAATGCGCCACGGATATCATGGGAAACAGCATCCAGCATATCCAGATGAAGTTGTAATGGAGTGGTTGAGTCAGGTTTTGTAGCGAACACGTTTTTTAGGTTTACGATTGATGGTAACACATGACATTAAACGGCTACAGTGTCCCACCAAAAGTTTTCAAGGTTTTTGAGATCATTTTTCCAGTTGAGTGCGTTCACATCTTTGGTGATGTAAGCATTGGCATTGTTAGCATAACTTGCCTTCCTGTCTTCGGTTTTGTGCGAAAAGGTAAATATAATAACGGGTACTGACTTGGCCTGCCGGTCAGCAAGCAACTGATGCACCTCCACCAAAACTTCCAATCCCGTCTGGCGATCAGGTAAATACAGATCCACCAGTATCAGCTTGGGAGAAGGAGTGATATCGTCCCACAGATTTCGAAGTTCTTGTGCGACTTTCCGGTCTCCGATCAGGGATTTGATATGCACTTCTGCCATATTCTCCTTCAGTGCACGTTCAATAAAGAACAGGTGATCTTCATTGTCTTCGATCACCACTATACTGCCTGACGATCGTTTCATTTTTCCTTCTGAGTAACAGGCAGGGTGACTTGTATTTAAGAAGCATACATCGATGGCCTGGGCAAGTCTGATAAAATCAGATTCGGTAATAGGTTTTTGAAGGAAAGCATTGACACCGGTATCGTAGGACTCGCGGATCAAACTACTGTTGGAAGATGTTGAAATCATGACAACGGGCAGATGTGTCAGCGAGGGTGTTTTTTTGATTAATCTTAAAGTTTCCAGACCATTCATCCGTGGCATATTCATATCCATGATAATGATCGCAGGGTCATCTTCGTTATATGGTTCCCTCTCCAACAATCTGATCAGTGCATCGCCCGAATCCAATTCGATAATCCGCACGCTGGCAATTGCTTTCTCGATAGCATATCGCAATAGCATTCGGTCATCTTCGTCGTCATCGGTCAGATAAATCGTTTTCATTTAAGTATATGTAGAGGTGCTCTGTTTCAGGTACAAATTCGTGCCAGTGTGAACAATATATATAAGCGGTTAATAATTTCCTCACGTGCGCTGACATATTTTTGTTGGCTGATGTCATCAAGTCATTTTTAACTGCCTGTAAACAAAACTGTTGTACTCTTAATAGTTGTAGAATTAATTTAATAGAAATATAGCCATAATTGACGTATTGAGGTATTTGTCAACAGGTACAATTTTTATAAAGCTCTCCGCACCAACTGGCACTATGTGTCTGATGGTAATATAGTATGATTGAACTGTTTGGTAATACCAACAATAACCAGTGGAAAGCATGAACAACGGGGGAGATATAGTGGGATGCATAGCCAGGATATGGCGTATGTACAAAAAGCAAGAGCTATTGTTGCGCTCAGTAATGAGTCTGGATACGTCCTATAAGCTACGGAAGATTTGCAGCCACGGCTACCTTACTACCGTACTCTTCAAGAAGGATGTTGGTAACATATACGATTCAATGAAAAGTAGTCTGGATGATGGTGAACTGGGTAGCATCACTGTCATTGGTCCTGATCCTGACCAGATCTCCAAAGACCAGCGAACTGTTTTTTCAGAGATTGCTATGCGTCATGAATCGCTTCTAAAAGAATATACTCATTTGCTGAGAGCCATGGATGACGAAGGTGAGATTGCACTTTCCTGCCGGGGGCACATTGATAAACTGACCCTGTTAAGAGATTCTCTGGTAACCGAGCTGGAGAAAATGCCAAAGCAGGATGAAAAGCAACTGGTCTCAGTTGCATAGTTTCAGTCTTTTTATTTATAAAACCAAGCTTTCATGGAAAAGGATAACCTTGTGCCGGAAAATACATCCGGAAAGAAAATTGATGCCAAAAGTGCCAGAGAGTTGCCTGATCTTCAATTGGCAAAACGCCAGTTCAGTAAAGCCAAAACCTGGTTGCTCGACGTGAATCATTGGGATGAAACAGGCAGCGAAATGCTGGCAACATTCAAGTTATGTGGCGAAAATGGCATGAACGTGGATCAAACAGCCAGGAAAGGACTTTTGATACGAATAGATATACCAGGACCGGGGAGTGCTGATAGTGACGGATTTGACTGGGTTCGGATTGAGGAGATCAGTGAAAAGCAGGAAGGTGATTCTGAAAGTC
>DASYHR010000936.1:0-8297 GCA_035998385.1 Dyadobacter sp.
TTGCCTGTTTTACAATCCATCTATGCTGAGAGAGGTGCTACGATCACCGAAATTATGATTCCTTTCAGTGACGGACTTCGTCAGACGGGCGTTGTGGTTGGTTTGAAGAAAGCGATTGACAACGAAGGACGTGAGATTACCCGCGAAATGGAGAAAGCCATTGTTCTATCTCTTATAGATCAGGAATGGAAAGAACATTTGCGTGAAATGGATGATCTGAAGCAATCGGTACAGAATGCTGTGTTCGAGCAGAAGGATCCATTATTGATTTACAAATTCGAGTCTGTTGAGCTTTTCAAACGCTTCCTGAGCAAAGTTAACTTTGATATGTTGTCCTTCCTGATGAAGGCCGATATACCACAGGAAGAAGCAGCACCCGCGGTACAGCAGCCTGTACGCCGTCCGGTTGCACCAACTCCTGAGTTGCATACCAACCGTGAAGAAGATTTTGGAAATGAACTGGATGGTGCAGATTTCGGTCACACAGAGTCAACTACAAAATCGCAACCTGTAAGGGTTGAAAAAGTTGCGGACAGAAACGATAAAGTATCGGTTCAATACCGCGACGGACGTGTGCTCCGCGATGTGAAATACAAAAAAGTTGAGCAGGATATAAAAAGTGGAGATTGCGTTGTAATTGAATAATTTACCGCAAAACTTTCCTGCATATGAATTAAGCCCTGCCCTTCAAAAATTGTTAGGCAGGGCTTTTTTAATGGAGACAATCAGGATTTATACGATATTTGTACTTTTAGAGACTATATATTAACGAAATATACCCTTAAATGAAACTTCACAGAGAAGGATATACCATTATGGCGGTGACTGCCATTATATTGGTTCTGATTAATCTTGTGATCCGATATTTGTTGCCGGAAGGCTACTGGATTCCCCGTATTGTGCTTGTAGCAAGTGTATTTGTGTTCCTTTTGGTAGTTCAATTCTTTAGGGTTCCTGCGCGTGTGGTGTACAAAAGCGATAAGCAAATCGTGGCGCCCTGCGACGGAAAAGTTGTAGTTATTGAGGAAGTGGTTGAAACGGAATATTTCAAGGGGCCGCGTCGTCAGGTGAGTATTTTTATGTCTCCGTTAAATGTGCATATCAACTGGAATCCGATCAGTGGAGTGATTCAGTACTTTAAATACCATCCGGGCTTGTATCTGGTGGCCTGGCATCCCAAGTCAAGTACTGAAAATGAACGTACTACGGTGGTTATTAAAAATAAACAGGGAGTAGAGATTCTTTTTCGTCAGATAGCCGGAGCCGCTGCCAGACGTATCCGCTGGTATGTGAAAGAGGGAGACCAGGTAGATCAGAGCACTGAAATGGGCTTTATCAAATTCGGGTCCCGTGTAGATCTCTTTTTACCACTTGATGCTGAAATAAAAGTGAACCTTCAGGATAAGACGGTTGGGAGTGTAACTGTACTTGCCGAGCTGAAATAATAACATTACTGATCAATATAAAATGCCATGTCGCGGACAAATCTGTCACCGACATGGCATTTCTGTTTTCAGGTCAATCTAGAATAATCTCCAGCTCAGAATCTGTGAGAAGAAATTGGGAACAGCTGCAGGGTACACAACAGCCATAAATAATAACCCGAAGATGGCACCGTACATGTGTGCACTGTGGTTCACATAACTGCGGCCTCTTCTGCCTTCGTAAAAGGAATAACCCAGAAACAGGATCCCAAATATGAAGCCAGGCATACAGATAAAAAAGTAAAGGCAGATGTCCATCAGAGGAGCAAAAAGTAATGCTGCAAACAATACTGCAGACACTCCACCAGATGCGCCCAGGGAGTTGTAATTAGAGTTGTTTCTATGCTTCAGATAGGTAGGAATATCAGAAACAATAATTCCCACGATATATAAGAACAGATAGTAGAAAGTTCCGCTCGCTCCGAATAGCATTC
Organism: Dyadobacter sp.; assembly: GCA_035998385.1. Lineage (GTDB taxonomy): Bacteria > Bacteroidota > Bacteroidia > Cytophagales > Spirosomataceae > Dyadobacter. The sequence continues at coordinate 1,919 of DASYHR010000936.1, forward strand.
CAAAAAGCCTCTCAATTCCCTCTCCTACAAACCATAAACTAAGCATGTTAAAGATGAGGTGACCGAAATCTGCGTGAACAAAGCCGGATGTAATAAACCGGTAGTATTCGTTTCTCTTGGTAACTTTATAGGGGTTCAGAATCATTTTCTCCATCAGGCTGTAGTTATTAAAAGCATAATAGCTGATCCCTGACGTAATGATGACGAGAATAAGGGTTATTGACATTTTAAATAGTTAATGTTTAAGATTGGTGAATAGCTACTGTTCACGGTTTACAAGCTGATGAACAAACTGCAGTAATGGCTCTTTGCGTTCCGGTACAACGTTCAGTTTTTCCAGACTTTCAAAACCGAGGTTAAAGTACTCACTGATTTTCTGCTCTGTTATTTCTCTGATATGCAGCTGATCATAAATATGACGAACAGCTTCTACCTTTTCAGCTTTATCAAATGTTTCTTTTGCGATCCAGTCGTTTAGTTCTGTCTTAATCGCGCCTTCGGCTTTCGTTAATGCTTCAATCAGCAGGAAGGTTTTTTTGTTGGAGATGATATCGCCACCCACCTGTTTGCCAAACTTTTCCGGATCTCCGTATACATCAAGAAGGTCATCTTTTAGCTGAAAACCAATTCCCATATTTTCTCCTGCCTTATATAACAACTGGACATCAGTCGCGTCGGCATCACTGATTAGAGCACCGAGTTCGAGAGCGAAGCCAAGCAAAACGGACGTCTTCAAACGTATCATTTCGAGATATTCGTCTTCGGTCACATCCCATCGCTTTTCAAAGTTCATGTCGAGCTGCTGCCCTTCACACACTTCAGCGGCTGTCTGGTTAAAACGAGCCAGTACGCGGCGTAGTTGTGCAGGATCAATATCAAGCAGGTGATCATATGCGCGAATCAGCATGACATCCCCGGAAAGAATCGCCGTGTTGGCATTCCACTTTTCATGCACGGTAGGTTTGCCACGACGAAGCGGAGCATCGTCCATAATGTCGTCGTGCATCAATGTGAAGTTGTGAAATATCTCCACCGCCATAGCGGGTTTCACAGCTTTGGCAAGGTCGTCTTTGTAAAGACCTGCGCCCAGCAAAGTAAGCAGGGGACGGAAACGCTTCCCATTCAGCGACATGATGTACCTGATCGGCTCATACAGTTCATCGGGATTAGCGCCGTAGGTACTATTATCAAATTCCTTATGCAGGGTGTGAAGTAATTGTTCTGTTTGTATCATTTGTCTTGAATTCTCAGCTCCTGAATGTTTCAAGGCTGGCGGGATCATCCCCTGGTAGTTCTGATTACGTTCGGGTATTCTTGCAAAGTAGCTAAATAGTAGCGAAAATCTCAAAAGCAGGTGAACCTTACTATTATCTTAATGCAAATTAGCTCTCGCAGGTTCGTAGCAGGCCATTTTTAATATCTTTGCCTTCTCATCACAAAAAGTCCAGTTATGTCCTTCTACCAATACTTCAACGGTGAAATCAGCCCGATAGATGCTGCAGTTTTTAAAACAAACGACCTCGGCATATTGAGAGGTTATGGTCTGTTTGATTTTTTCAGGACTTATAACGGCGTACCGTTCAGGTGGGACGACTACTGGAGAAGATTTGAGAATTCGGCAAGATTCCTCAAGCTGACTATTCCTATCGGTAAGGAAGATGCTGAGAGGATATTGGCAGAACTACACGCAAGAAGCGGAGAGCAGGAGGTCGCATTTCGTTTTGTATTGACTGGTGGTTATGCTCCGGATGGCGTTCATGTGGTTGAGCCTAATTTTCTGATTCGTACTGAGGCGTTACCACAGGATAATCCGGAAGGCGGGCTTAAGGGTATCAAGGTACTTCCTTACGAGTACGTGCGTGATTTGCCTGAGGTAAAAAGTACCAATTACGTGCACATGGTGCTAATGGCCGACGAGCTGAAAAAACAGCAGGCAGCTGATTTGTTATTTCACAAAAACGGTGAAGTAAGCGAACTGACCAGAAGTAATCTGTTTATATTCAAAGACAATGTACTGATCACACCTGACAGCAACATTTTAGAAGGTATCACCCGAAAACTGACGATTGAGCTGGCTCAGCCTTTCTTCGACGTTCAGATACGTCCGTTGTCCTACCGGGAGCTGATTGCTGCTGATGAAGTGTTTACAACGAGCACTACCAAATTAATCATGCCTATCGTACAAATTGGTGATCATTTGGTGGGCGGCGGAGTAGCAGGTAAGCAAACTTTGTTCCTACAAAATCTGATGCTTGATAAAGTGAGAGACTGGGGTAAAGCCTGATACTAATATTAAGTGTACTTTTTACAATTGTAAACTACTGTGAATCAGCCTGCTTCGTGATGGAGCAGGTTTTTTATTGCTGCTTAATTTCCGATCCCGGTAAAGTTATATTGTTGACAGAATGTGACCTCAGGTTATTAAATGGATACTTTGCCATTTCTTTCCAATAAGTCTTTAATTCTTTTTTAATGTCCAGTTTCCGCAAACGTTCCCGATAACGGTTGCATAAATAAATATCATAAATAGTTTTATTATTTCTTTATTAATACATAAATCAGATCGGATTCAATAATAGGACAATTAGCTTATTTTTTGTAACTCTTGCTTTAACACAATTCTTTTTACCATCCATTTTCATTAGCACCAATCAAGTTTATGCAATCGGTTGAAGTATCCGTAAAGATTTTAACAGTTACTTGTTTATTTATGATTATATCAACTTTAATTTGAATAATTTTACTTACACAATAGCTGTACCAGTTACAGAAAACACCTTCTTAATTTTATAATCCCTAATAAGTATGAAACAAAACTTTACCAGTATTAGTCGTTATCTGCTCGGGTTGGCTCTGACAGGAGTCCTGGGTATGACTAACGTCGCTTACGCAAAGTCTTTCCCTTCGGTGATTGAGGAGCGGGCAATAGACAGAACTGTCTCAGGAACTATCGTATCTGCAGAGGATAATATGGCAGTTCCGGGCGTTTCGGTGGTGTTGAAGGGTACACGTTCAGGTACGAATTCAGATGCGGACGGAAATTTTAAGATTGACATCGCTGACGATAAATCAGTTTTAGTATTCTCCGCAGTAGGATTCGTAACACAGGAAGTTGTTGTTGGCAGCAAGTCTGCTTTCGCTATTTCTCTGGTCAGTGATATGAAAGCGTTGAGTGAGGTGGTAGTGGTAGGTTATGGTTCTCAAAAGAAGAGCCAGACAACAGGCGCCATCTCTTCAGTTTCTGCCAAAGAAATTACTGAGATGCCTATTACCAACCTAGGCCAGGCATTGCAGGGGCGCACGGCAGGTGTGGACGTAAGCCAGTCAGGTTCTAAGCCGGGTGCGGCACCGAAAATTCTGATTCGGGGACGTCGTTCTTTCAATGCAGGGAATGATCCGTTGTACGTAGTGGATGGTATACCATTATCGGCTGGTTACGAGGATATCAATCCAAATGATATTCAGTCGATGGAAGTTCTGAAAGATGCGACTGCAACTGCGATTTACGGTGCACGCGGAGCGAACGGGGTTGTTCTCGTGACTACCAAACGGGGTGGAGCAAAAGGGAAAACGACAGTTACTTACGATACATACTTTGGTCAGTCGCAGGCATTGAATAAACTGGATTTGTTTAGCGGTCCCGAATTTGCGGAGTATGTAAGAGAGGCGTATCGATCTACAAAAAATAGCCAGGGGCAGATTATCTATACAGACGCCAATGGAAACTATGTGCCAAGTGGACAGTCCGATCCTGCAGCAGATGCAAAAATCGCTGTATTAGGTGGTGATCCGAATGTAAAAGCAGGTATTGATGCAGGAAGAAGTACAGATTATCAGGATTTGATCCTGAAAAAAGGATTTCAGCAAAATCACACACTTGGTGTGCAGGGAGGTAGTGACAGAACTCAGTTTTATATCTCTGCCGGTGTATTTCAGGATAAGGGCATTACAGAAGGATTGGATTTTACAAGAACTTCGGTCAGAACTAATATAGATCACAGCATTAACAAAAGGCTGAAAGTTGGAATCTCCTCTTACCTGATGTATAGCAACAGGAATGGGGAAAACCTGAATCCATATAGCTTTACGATTAATCAAAATCCGCTTGGAGCACCTTACAAAGAAGATGGAAGTATCAACTTCGCTCCAACGAATGACGCACTTCTGACCAACCCGCTGGCAGAAATAGTGAAGGGAGCTCAGGTAGATAACACGAAGAAATACAGAATTTTCAATAGCATTTATGCTGAGGTGCAAATTCTGGACGGGTTAAAATACCGTGTCAATTTCGGACCGGATATCACTGTTACACGTTGGGGTAGGTTTATCGGTGCTCAAACCAATGCACGTAAAGGTGGAGATGCGCAGGCAAGTAACCTCAACCGTTTTGGGTTTAACTGGACGGTGGAAAACATTTTGACTTATAACAAAACGTTTAACAACAAGCATAACCTGGGTGTAACGGCAGTTCAGTCTATCCAGCGCGACAGATTTGAAAATTTTGGAACGAACGTTCAGGGAGTTCCGGTTGAAAAGCAGCAGTTCTATAACATGGGTAATGCCAGTTCGATCCTGCAAACCGTCAGCGGGTTGAGTGAGTGGACTATCAATTCCTTCCTTGGACGTATCAATTATGATTTTAGCGATAAGTACCTTGTAACTTTAACGCTACGTCGTGACGGCTCGAGCCGGTTTGGAGAAAATACGAAATGGGGTAATTTTCCTGGTGTAGCTGTAGGTTGGAACATCAGTAATGAGCCATTCCTGAAAAGCACTGCGTGGCTGGATCTGTTAAAATTGAGAGCAGGTTGGGGTAAAGTGGGTAACCAGGGTGTAGCTCCTTACCAGACTCAGGGTCTGCTTGCGAGAACAGTGTACGCATGGGACAATACCGGTGCTTTTGGATACAGACCAGGTACCATCGGAAATCCGGATTTGCGCTGGGAAAGTTCAGCTTCTACCAACATAGGTGTGGACTTCAGTCTGTTGGCAGGTCGTGTACAGGGTTCTCTTGAAGTATATCAAACCAATACGACAGACCTCCTTCTGTCTGACCAGCTTCCGGGATCAATCGGATTCAGCGCGGTAACACGTAACGTAGGTGAAACCAGAAACAGAGGTGTTGAATTGGGTATTACTACTACAAACGTTAATTCAAAAGGTGGGTTTAAGTGGAACACTGATTTCCAATTCACTAAAAATACGGAAGCAATTGTTTCTCTGTATAACGGAAAAGTGGATGACGTAGGTAACAGGTGGTTTATCGGTAAACCTTTGAACGCTTTCTTTGACTACAAAAAGGAGGGTATCTGGCAAATCAGCGAAGCTGAGCAAGCTAAGAAGTATTACCCTGGTGATCAGAACAACGCTTTGGGAGCTGGTGTAGGACAAGTTAAAGTACAGGATACAAATGGTGATGGTGTGATCAATGCAAATGATCGTGTGCTGTTGGGATCGGATGTGCCTGATTTCAGCATGGGATTAACCAACCGTTTCGCCTACAAAGGGTTTGACCTTTCTTTCTTCTTCTTCGGACGTTTCGGTCAGACTATTATCAGTGGTTTCCACCAGGATAACAACGCGTTGGCAGGTCGTTATCAGCAAATTAAAGTTGATTACTGGACTCCTGATAATCCTGATGCGCAATTCCCGAGACCTTTCAGTAGCCAGGAGTTCCCTCAATACAACAGAACGCTTATTTACTTTGACGGATCTTTTATCAAACTTCGTAACATCAATGCCGGTTACACCTTTCCAAACCGTTTGACGAGCAAACTTGGGCTGGAATCATTGAGAATATTTACAAGTATTCAACAACCTAAAATCTGGTCCAGCTTCATTTCAAAATACAATGGTGTTGACCCGGAAACGGATGGAACGGCGGTTAATAACGGTATTACACCCGCTACCAGGATTTGGACATTAGGATTGAATGTCAAATTCTAAGACGAATACAAGTAAGAAGCAGTTAATAACTATTAATTTAGCAAGACATGAATTTCAAATATATAATAGCAAAACCCGCCAAAATTATGGCCCTGGCTGCCTTGATGCTTTCCGGGCAGGCCTGTAACCATTTACTGGATGAGGAGGTAATATCAGGTATTGATACGAACTACCTCAATACACCCAAAGGATTCGAAGATGGTGTAAATTCGGCTTATTCTGCATTGCGTATTTACTATGCAACCCAGCTGGGGCTTACGATGACCGAATTCGGAACTGATATTTACGCTACAGGAGCTGACGGCGGATATAAAGGATTCCATTTTTACGATACACAAATGAACCCGACTGTAGACTATCTGGCTACTTTGTGGGATGAGTTCTACCGCGGAATTAATACCTGCAACGCCATTATCGACAGAGCTCCCAATGT
>DASYHR010000941.1:0-2359 GCA_035998385.1 Dyadobacter sp.
TATTTGTCTTCATAGAATCTGATAACATTTTAGTAATTTAAATAATGTAAAATTCGATCTATTCATCACAAAATGTTTTACGTTTTAACTAAAAATAGTTGTATAATTCACACATAATTCACTCCTTATACGTGCAAATTATTTCATACTATTTCTATATTTCAGTTCATATGAATAGCCTGAATCTCAGATTTTTTGTACTATGCTATTGAATGTCTAGTCATACGACTGAAACAGCACGACAACTATTTTGAGTGTTTTTGGTAATACGCCTGGCTAGTGGCTTTTCTAGCATGCTGGTATTTGTAGCAGGATGGTGAATATCCGGTTACTCGTTTGAACTGGTTGGAAAGGTACGCTACACTGCTGTAGCGTAGCAGGTAAGAAATTTCAGTCAGATTGAGCTCGTCATCGAGGATGAGCTTTTTCACCCTTTCAATCCTGCATATGATTATAAACTGCTGAATCGTGATGCCATTTACCTGCGAGAAAACATTTGCCAAATACGTATAGTCATAACCCAATTTTCTACTGATATAGCTGGAATATTTGGTTGTAGGTGATGTGTCGGAATGATTGATCATTTCAATGACTGCAACCCTTATCTTCTCGGTCAGAATTTCCTTTTTATTATCTATTAATTGTAGTTCAAGTTGAAAAAGTGCAGTTTCAAGTATTGAGCGCTGGTCTGCCGTCATGTCTTCAAGAATTTCCACAACGCCAAGATCCAGACGCTTAATAGTCAGATTTAATTCTTCAATTTCATTTTTAACCATGATTTTGCACCGCAGACTGATCATGTTCTTGATATAGAGTATCATTTTATTTATTTGTAACTGTGGTGCTTGGAGCATTTGGACGGTGCTTGCGTAGATTGGTGACCCTACGTTGGATGTACGAGTGTCAATAGACTAAATCTGAATGTTAAAATGTTCTGTCAGATTACGTCTACTGTGGTTGTTTAACTATGTGACAATTGTAAATCAAAACTATCTGAGAAGTCAATTGACTCAGCTTAAAGCGGGCAATGGAAAATTGAATAGGGGTTAAAATGATTTTGTAGCAATGAGAGGCTAAAGGAGTATGGTGTCGAACTCTTTCTATATGTTTTGTAGAAAATATCGTGCCTTAGTCCTCTTGCGGTCAAACTGGTCCAAAGTTGGGTAAGTTACCGGTGATAGTTGGGAACATGGGTATATTTTCGAACCAACGTCCTGTTCCCAATTTCTATCCTTCCTTTGGATATCATGGGTTGCCAAAAGAATCCGTAGCGCAGACACAGTACATAAACATACTACATTATGAATTTGTCGGAATGGTTTGGGATACTAAATGCCAACGATTATGCTAAAAATATTCTACATTTGGCAGTAGCATGTCGATTACCAGAATTGATGTGGTTAGCGAAACAAGCCGAATCCTTTTTCGAAGGAATTTTTTTGCAGGGAGTTCTAATTCAAAGTGGCAGATTGCCGTCGGCAGATGCGGTCTGTTTCATGGGAATTCATGTTGTGAGCTTAATTGAACAGCTCAATGCGTGACTTTACAAAACGCTGGAATGCATCCCGGGTTTGGTGCTTATTGCACATATTTGCTTGCTTCTAACAGCAATAAGGAACTTGGATCGCACTTGTTAGCAATTCGACTATTTCAATCTGACAATAGCATTTCTTCCGCCTCATTCCTTGCCTTCCATCCCTATATTCCGTATATTGGTAATTTTCAGACTTTCCGCCGTTCTGGCGTGAAAATTGCAGCGGATTAATGTCGGATTTTACCGTATTGTTGCTTTAAGGTACAAATCCATTCAAATCAAGTTGAGAGTTTTCTCTCAGGATAATCAAGATGACTACCGTGAGCGTCTGCCAGCCTATTGAGTAATAGGTTTCTGTATTCTTTTTCTGACTATCTAAATGCGATTCAATGCTATTGACAATACTGATAGGACTTATTACTTCCTGTTTGCTGATCCCACTGGGGAAATATTTCCGATCATCTCTTAGTGTGTTGCTGGCTTTGGTGCCTGCGGCATTATTTATCTTTTTTGCCAGCCATATTCCCGAAATCAGTGAAGGCAGGATTTTGTACGAAAGCAAAAAGTGGGTTCCTTCACTGGGAATCAACTTTGATTTCCGCCTGGACGGGCTTTCCCTTCTATTCAGTTTGCTGATCACCGGAATCGGGTCGCTGATTTTTGTCTATGCAAGTGCTTATCTGAAAGGACACCGCTACCTCGACCGCTTCTATGGCTACTTATGCCTCTTCATGTCTGCGATGCTTGGGGTGGTACTGTCTGACAACATTCTTTTACTTTTCATATTCTGGGAGCTCACCAGTATCAGTTCTTTTTTTCTGATCG
>DASYHR010000971.1:0-2125 GCA_035998385.1 Dyadobacter sp.
ACTGCTAGGCTACGGCAAAATGGGCAAGACAATCGAAAAGATTGCGCTTGATAAAGGTCACTCAATCGTTGGAAGAATTGATGTTCAGAATAGGGCTGATATGGATCAGCTTTCTGCGGGTGATGTAGATGTTGCAATTGAATTCAGCTCTCCAGAAGCTGCCTACACCAATATAAAATACTGCCTGGAGAAAGGTTGGCCAATTGTAAGTGGTACCACCGGCTGGCTCGAACATCGCTCAGAAATCGAACTTTTGTGTCAGGAAAAAAATGGTGCGTTTTTCTATGCATCTAATTACAGCATTGGTGTGAATCTGTTCTTTCGTCTGAATCGCCAATTGGCTAAGCTGATGAATGGTCAGGGTTACACGGCTTCGATGACGGAAATACACCATATCCACAAACTGGATGCCCCAAGTGGAACAGCCATCACACTTGCAGAGGGAATTAGTGATGAAGCTGATCTGATCAAAGGCTGGAAGTTAGCACCTGAGCAAAGTGAGGGTTTTATTTCAATCACTGCTGAGCGGGAGGGTGAAGTTCCGGGGACACATATAATTCGCTACGACTCTCATGTAGACAGTATCGAAATTTCTCACACTGCTCACAACAGACAAGGATTTGCGTCAGGCGCTGTTGTGTCTGCTGAATGGTTGGTGGGTAAGGTAGGAGTTTTCGGCATGAACGATCTCCTGAGTAATCTTGATTAACCATCAATGTCTATTTACCTATTGCTTGTCTATTCACTAAGAACTTACCTCTAATCCTGTGTCACAAAAAAATAAAAAGTCTGCCGTAAGAGAATGGTTTGATTCCGTACTTTTTGCAGTAGTAGCTGCTACACTTATTCGCTGGTTGTTTTTCGAAGCCTTCACAATTCCTACCCCTTCGATGGAGAATAGTTTGCTGGTTGGAGATTTCCTTTTTGTGAGCAAGCTGCACTACGGCACCCGTACTCCGAAGACGCCACTTCAGGTACCACTTACCCACCAGACGATTTGGGGAACCAACATCCCTTCTTATACAGATGCGATTCAGTTGCCTCAATACAGACTGCCCGGCTTCAGCGATGTGAAAAGGGGAGATGTGGTGGTTTTCAACTACCCGCCGGAGTTACAGCATCCTGTTGATCTGAAGACCAATTACATCAAACGTTGTGTTGGTTTGCCAGGTGACAAGATTGAAGTTCGGGATTTACAGGTGTACGCCAATGGTGTTGCGATGGAAAATCCTCCGAGAATGGAGAATGAATACTTCGTCGCTACCTCGACTGCCGTAAATGAAGAGAAAGTATTCAAAGAGAACGGGATATCAGAATACAATTCCTACACGGAGACTTTCAATGATACGATCGCGACGAATGATCAGAACGGATATATCGTTTTCACAACCGAAGAAATCGCAGATAAGCTGAAAGGCTATGATTTCGTGAAAGGTATTACCGTTGTAAAATCGCCGAAGGAAATCAGCGAACCTATGTTGTTTCCTAACTCTCAACTTTTCAAGTGGAATCGCGATAACTACGGACCGGTTTCTGTGCCTAAGGAAGGTTTCACTGTAAATCTTACGCCGGAGAACATCGCTTTGTACGGAATGGTGATCAAAAATTACGAAGGGAATGAAGGTGTTGAGTTTGATGATAAGTCACTTAAAATTGGTGGTAAGCCAACTACGAGTTATACTTTCAAGCAGGATTATTTCTTCATGATGGGAGATAACCGTCATAACTCTGCAGATTCGCGCTACTGGGGTTTTGTACCAAAAGATCACATTGTGGGAAAAGCGGTATTTGTATGGATGTCAATAGATCCTAATCCAACCAGTATGCTAAATAAAATCCGCTGGAATCGTTTATTCCGTGTGATAAACTGATATAGTGAGTCACAATATTGAAAAGAGCTGCCTTTCTGGTAGCTCTTTTTTTTGTCATTATTATATATAAAGAAAAATTTTATATAAAGATTGGTGATTTGTGTTGAAAACCATAATTTGGCAGAAATAATTTATAGCCATGGAGATAATTATCAAAGAGAAGAAGATTCAGCAGAACAAGAAATCAGGCATGAGGGAATGGCTGGAGTCTGTGTTATTTGCTGTTACCGCAGCCACTTTAATCCGGTGGCTGT
>DASYHR010000998.1:0-5428 GCA_035998385.1 Dyadobacter sp.
CGACCACCCGTTAAAAAATACAAAGCACCATCAGGCCCAATTACTCCGTCTGTTAAAGGCAATGGTGAGCCTGATAAAAATTCTTCATGATCAGCGGTATAAGTACCTCCCGCAGGTTTCAAATGGAGCCCATGAATAATACCGAAACTCCAGTCAAATGCAAGTAAGGTATTTTTGTATTTTTCCGGAAACAATGCATCTTTCAGATAAATCAGGTTTGTCGGAGATCCCTGCCCTATGTTCATTACTGCAGGCACGTTGTCAGGATAAGATGGTGCCCATTTGGCATCACCTGTTCTCCAGCCAAACTCGCTGGCACTCGTTGCGTGGCAGACACGTGTAGGTCGGTACCATGGAGTACCGAAATCCCACTCCATATCAGAATCATACGTAAACATATCCCCTGCTTCGTTGAATGCGATGTCGAAAGGATTCCGATATCCTGCGCTGATCAGCTCCCATTTCTTTCCTTCCGGATCTGTGTTTGCAATCCATCCGCCTGGAGCCATTCTGTCGTTTGCATGCCCCCGCGGATCTTTGATGAATGGAAACAAGTTATCATTCGTCCAGTTTCTCGGAAGACGATAGCTATCCATTTCTGGTAAATCGGTATGGTTTCCGGCTACGACATACAAAGATTTTTTATCCGGAGAAAGCACAATACTGTGCGGACCATGTTCTCCCTCACCTTTCATGGCTTTGATCAAAGTAATTTTATCGTATTGATCGTTGTTATCTGTATCCTGTAAACGATACAAGCCACTACCCTTGGGAAATTTGGGATTTTCACGATTGTTGATCATTACGTACAAACTGTTAAAAGCATGCAAGAGCCCGTGTGCATAGCCCATTGCAATTTTAGCAGTATCTCCCTCAATCTTTAATTCTTCAATAACTGGCTCAGATGTTTGCCCGATTTCCGGAAGTTTCATTCTGAAAAGGCTACCATACTGATCAGAAGTGATCAGCCTGCCTTTTTCATCAAATGCCATAGAAACCCATGAGCCATTCTTTGACTCTGACGGGCTGTATAAATGTTCAGCTTTGAATCCGGTTGGCAGTTTAATCTTGTCAATCTTCGAGCCCGGCGGCATATGTTTGGCAGGCCGGTTGCTAATTAAAACCCCACTTAACACACCTGCCGCAATAAAAACGCTGCATGTCAGTGAAAGTTTGTTCCATTTTTTTTGAGAAAACATTTTACAGTTCAGAGTTTAAGTATAGAAAATTTCCAAAATGTGATGTCAGTAAGCCATTAAAGTATTATTGAATAAAACAAAATAAAACTTAGAATAGTCTGATTTTGCAATGATAGTTGTATTCAGTCAGCTTACTATCCTGCAGTGTCGGGTTATCTCCACATTTAAGCAGATTCTAATTGATGCCTAGCAGAAACCGAAATTTAAAAATCATATGAAATAAAAAAATAACAAACGAAAATAGAATTGAAATAAACAACAAAACCGGCAGACCCAATAAATTGAACTGCCGGTTTGTTACATAAAGCCTCTCCAACCCGGTTTAAAAATGTGGTGTCAATGCTGCTTCAACAGCCGGCAGACCATAATAGTCATCCAATACAGTGAAAGCATTGCTTGGCGGAACTGCTCCCGGAGGGAAATAGTACGCCGCTGGATTCGCTTTTACACGGGCACCATACGCACCAATTATCTCTTTCACACGTCCTGTCCTGGTCAGGTCGAACCAGCGTTTGTTTTCAAAAGCGAGCTCAACACGTCGCTCTTTGAAAATCGCCTCCCGCATTGCTGTTTGGCTGGTTGCAGTCGTTGCAGCTAAACCGGCCCTTGCTCTCACCTGGTTGATGTAGGTAGCTGCCTCAGCGGGTTTACCTTGTTCGTTTAATGCTTCTGCCAAAAACAATAATACTTCAGAATAGCGGTAAACAGGCCAATTCTGGCCGGTATTATTGTGTAAGGCATGTGTTCTTGCATACTTTTTGATGTATGGATAACGCTTGTTAGTAACCAAACTACCGGTTAATGTCACGTAACCTATGGAGATATCCTTCCGCTTGTCTCCTTCTTCATAAGCCGCAATGATGTCAGGAGTCGGAATGTTATTACTCTCCTGCGAAAGCCCCTGTGGATTGCCTGTGCCCACAATCGGACTAAGTTCTTCCGACTTGATCGGTGCTGGCAAAAAGCGATATATCTGATTTCCGTTAAATCCGGCAGCACCTTCCATATACTGTATCTCGAAAACAGACTCTTGATTGTTCTTGTTTGAGCTGGTAAAAGAGAATGCATTGTTGTAGTCAGGCATCAGCGTATAGCCGTCATTCACAACCACCTCTCTCGTAAGTTTCTCAACATCAGCCCATTTTTTCTGAGTCAGATACAGATTCGCCAATAAGGTCTTAGCAGCCCCGGAGGTAACTCTTCCAGCTTGCTGCTTTGCTTTATTGAGCAGCAATGTACTGGCCAGTTTAGCATCTGTCTCTACCTGCGCATATATTTCCTCGGTGGTGGACAACGGTTTGGCTGCATCCTCCCGACCGGTTACAGGGGTAAGGTGCAGGGGTACCTTGCCAAATAACCGAACCAAGTCGAAGTAGGCAAAAGCACGGAGAAACAGTGCCTGCCCTTTCAAATTACTTTTAATGGCGGCATCGAAATCTGCGGCATCGATACTAGCGAGCACCTGATTAGCTCTTGCAATAATCAGGTAGTTGAGCCTGTATTGAACAAGAACGTTGTCATTCGGAGTAGTTCCGTTTGCAGTAGGTACTGCAAAATCTGCCACGTTTTCAGTTGCATCAACAGCGCCAAAAAGGGTATTTCTTGCATAGTATGTATTGTCGGAATGCATTTCTTCCAATACCCATGCGCGCTCGTTAAACATCTGTCGAAGTGGGGCATATACTGCATTAACTCCCTGCTGGAAATCTGCCTGCGTTCGGAAGAATGTTTCCGTCGTCAATTCCGTTTCCGGTAATACGCTCAAAAATTTCTCGTTGCAACCTGCCAGACTTAACGCCAACATGCAGGCTCCTATATATTTTATTTTCATATCTTATCTGAGTTTATAAATGATAACCGGTCTGGCTAGAAGTTAAGATTCACGCCCACTGTCCAGGTACGTGGTACCGGATAATTTGAAAAATCAACTCCCTGGCTCAGATTTCCACCATCACCATTACCATCCGCCTGAGCACTTGTTTCTGGGTTAGGTCCGCCGGTGTAGTTGGTAAATACCCACGCCTGCTGAACGGATCCGTAAATCCTGGCCGATTTAAATACCCTGTTAACCTTGCCGATATTATATCCCAGAGTGATATTCTTAATGGTAAAGTAAGACGCCTTTGCAACAAAGTGTGAGCTATTCCAGTCACGCTCTATACCCGTGTAGTTACCGCCATTGTTGGTTGCACCGAACATGCCGTTACCTGGCGTAATAATGGTTGTAGCAGTTCCTTTGCCGTCCGCATCCGTCACGTTTTTCACACGGAACCGATCTTTCACTCCGGCTACCATATTAAATACTCCGTCGAGGTTTGCAGTACTGTAGAGGTGCCTTACCCACAGATCGTTACCATGAGATCCGGAACCAACAATCGAAAGATCCCATTTTCCGTAACTCAGGTTATTTACAATCCCGTAGGTGAATTTAGGGAATGGGTTCCCGATAATCGTACGGTCGTCGTTATCACCACCATTGGTGATTTTACCGTCTCCGTTCACATCTTTAAATTTCACCGTACCGATTGCTGAACGTCCTGCTATTACTGGAGAACTGGCAAGCTCTTCCTTGCTCATGTAAAAACCTTCCTTTTGCAAACCGTAGAACATCCCGAACGGCTGTCCAACCTGTGTAATGTGGAATGTCCCATATACTCTGTCGATACCTGGCGCCAACGCCATTACCTTATTTCTGTTAAACGCGATGTTGGCATTGGTTGTCCATTTTAGCTTACCGTCAAGGTTTCTGGTGGTCAGTGCTATTTCATGGCCCCAAAGTTTGATCTCCCCGATATTATCAAAGTAGTTGGCGAATCCTGACTCCTGCGGCACTTGTACTGCATACAAAAGATTAGTAGTACGTTTGGTGTAAAAGTCATACACCAATTGAATCCGGTCATTGAACAAACCAAGGTCTAACCCCAAGTCCATCTGCCGCGTTGTCTCCCAGCTCAGATTCTTGTTGGCCAGAGATATTACACCTGCACCCGTTCCAACGGTTTCACCAAAAACCGAATTGATCGTATTACTTACACGCGCATATTGAGTGTAATTACCAATGTTGTTATTACCAATAACCCCGATACTTCCCCGGATTTTAGCGAAAGAAATATACCTGGAAGTATTCAGGAAATCTTCATCCGACATTACCCAACCTGCTGACGCAGAAGGAAAAGTTCCCCACAATTTTTCGTTACCGAATCTGGAGGAACCATCGGTTCTCAACGCTGCAGTGAACAGATATTTACCTTTGAAATTGTAGGAAAGTCTTGACAGGTAAGATGTTAGCTTCCATTCACTTACACCATTAAATGAACCTGGTCTGTTAATATTCACAGCTCCCTGGATGGTTGGCAGACGATCGTCCGCATAGGTATCAGCCTGGATACGCTCAAATTCCTGACGGTATCCCTGCTGAGTAAAACCGGCGAGCAATTCGAAATTGTGCTCACCAAAACTCTTATTGTACGTCGCCGTATTCTCATTCAACCAACCTGTATTGGTAAGTGCCTGACGAATAGATGTAGCAGTTGTTGGTATGGGTACATTGATATTACTGGTCGCGGTAGAAGGATTGAAAAAGAAAAACCTGTTGTTTTCGAATTCAATATTCAATGTAGTTCTGATATTAAGACCCGGCAAAGGATTTACCTGCAAATAGGTGTTACCCAGAATCTTCACATTCTTATTCTCATTTGTCAGTTCATCTGCTGCTCTCACCCAGTTGGGATACGCATAGATATTCCCGGTACTTTCAGGAAAACGGTTGAATTTGGTCAACTCTCCATTTGCATCCCGAATTGGCATCACCGGCCATGTGTGGAGCGCATTGAATAAAATACCTGTTCCGCGATCACCATCTGTTCTTGGCGTGTTGTCATACACGTACTGAGGAGCAATATTGAAACCAACTTTAACTCTTTTGGATAGATCGTAATCGGTATTCATCCTCAGCGAATAACGCTTATATGTATTGTTCCGCACAACTCCCTCCTGGTTGAATATCCCTCCCACCAGTGAAGTACGCATGTTTTCTTTGCTCGACGTTACAGAGATGTTGTAACTCTGGATTGGAGCCCGGCGTAAGACGGCATCGTACCAATCGTTATTTTTTCCTTCGTAAATGGACGGATCTCTGAACTCTTCAGGAACAGTCCTGTTTTCATCTTCATAATACTCCTTTTTGAACTGCGCAAACTCCACCGCATTCAGCATTTTGACGCGACCTT
>DASYHR010001001.1:0-3831 GCA_035998385.1 Dyadobacter sp.
TTTCCACCATCATGCACGCCGACTGCATTTATGTTCTGGAAAAAGGGCGCATCAGTGAGCAGGGAAAACATGATGAACTGGTGGAGCAAAAAGGCCTCTATTACGCCATGTGGCGGCAGCAGGCTGGCGAAAGACGGTAGATGATTGGTCTGTGATTACTCTTTATTGATTTTAAATTGAGTAATATTGAGATAATAGTATTCCGTCCGTCCGATTGGAGAATTTCTGCCTTTTTCATAAGAGTAGTAATTGCCGTCAAAATTAATTGAAAGACCGTCAGTTTTGAGCGTGTCCGATGTCGCACATATAAATCCGACATCTCTCGAATCTATAGTACCAGGTATCGTTACATACACCGCATATTTCTCTTCGTTGCTATTGTAATAGACAGTTCCATTCTGTTGTTTTACACTTTTCAAAATTGCTCCGGAAAAACAATCACCTCTTTCAGGATCAATTATTGTTTCGTCTTTTGAACAATTGGTCATACCAATCAAAAGCAATGCAGTGAATACAGACGTGAAATTTAGCTTTCCCATACTGTGCAGAATTTGTTTGTATTGTCAGGACACGAAACAGCAATTTTGGTTGTAAACGATTTTAATTTAGCATCTCGTAACTTCCAAATCAGAACCTCACTTTGATTTAAACCATACCATGAAACGCACATCAAAACTAATCCCGTTGCTGTTACTAGTGGGCTGCCATGCCGGCAAAACATCTAAAACGGATTGTGTTGAAAAACCCAGAGATAACTCAATGTGCCTGGCAATCTATGAGCCAGTATGCGGTTGCAACCAAAAAACCTACGGCAATGAATGCGAAGCACTCGCTTATGGAATTACTACTTTCACCAAAGGCGAGTGCCCGGACAAAAAGTAGTGATCCTACTCTTTTAAAGAACGAATGACTCTGCAGGGGTTGCCAGCAGCAACGACATCGTCAGGTATATCCCTGGTGACGACACTACCCGCACCGATGATAGTCCGGCTGCCGATTGTGACGCCCGGACAGATAATGGCGCCCCCTCCGATCCATACATCCTCACCGATGGTGATCGGTTTAGCCGACTCTAATCCCGTTGCCCTCGTGATATGGTCGATTGGGTGTGTGGCCGTATAGATTTGCACATTGGGACCAAAAAGCGTCCTGCTCCCGATCTTTACCGGGTTCACATCCAGTACTACACAATTGAAATTAAAAAACACCCGGTCTCCCAGCTGGATATTGCTGCCGTAATCGCAATAAAAAGGCGGCTGAATCCATAAATCATAACCGGAATCAGGTATTAGCTTTTTGAGTATCTCAACTCTTTTCTCCGGCTCATCTTCACGGCCGTTATTCAATTCCAGCATCAGCAAACGAGCCTCCGTTCGCATCTGAGTAAGTTCCGGATCAGTGGCGTTGTAGAGCTCGCCAGCCATCATTTTTTCTTTTTCGGTTTTCATTTTGTATGCATTTCTGATTGAATCTGAATTGCTTTTGACTCAATGTTCTATTTTGAAGAAGCATAGAATCCAAGATTGCAATTTGTCCTTACTTTCAAATTTGCACATATTTGCAGCATTACCACTCATTCTGGTCCAATTTATGAAAACGAAAATACTCTACCTGGCAGCTATGCTGGGTGTAGCCGTTGCCACACAGTCTTTTACAGAGCAAAAGCCCAATTCACTCACAACAAAGGAACAGAAGGAAGGCTGGTCGTTGCTGTTTGATGGCAAATCGACAAACGGCTGGCACCTTTACAATAAGGGAAAAATCAGCTCAGCCTGGAACGTTAAAAACGGAGAGTTGTACTGCAAAGCCGAAGATTATCAGGCTCAGCATGGCGATCTGATCTCTGACAAACAATTTGAAAATTATGATCTGAAATTCGACTGGAAAATTGTAAAAGCGGGTAACAGCGGTGTATTTATCAATGTTCAGGAGAACAAGGAACTTCCGACAGCATGGGCATCCGGACCTGAATACCAACTTCTTGAAAAGTCCCACAACGACCACACTGCGAATCCCGCCAAAAGAGCCGGCTGTTTGTTTAATCTCTATCCACAAAAAAATCCGGTTCTTCCTAAAGGTCCGGGCGAATGGAATCAATCGCGTATCAGACAGGTGAACGGAAAAGTTGAGTTTTATCTCAATGGCGTACTTACTGCCTCAGAGGACTTTAAGTCAGAGAAATGGAAAAAGGCGGTTGCGGGAAGCAATTTCAAAACTTTCCCTGAGTTTGGAAAACATACAAAAGGCCATCTTGCCCTGCAGGATTGGGCTAACGGAATCTCCTTTAAAAACATCAAAATAAAGCAGCTTTAGTGCATCTTGCACCTTCATATCATCGTGTGGCCGTGCGAACGGCTTTATATACCAACTAACCTATGAAAAGAAGAGATTTTTTAACCAATACCGGCCTTCTGGCAGCTGGTGCATTATCTTTAAACACAATCAACGCTTTGGCGGGAGCACCAAAAAAACTGATCGACCCATTTGGTGTTCAGCTTTACAGTGCCCGTGATATCCTACCTGCTGATCCTAAGGGAGTAATGACGAAACTGGCTCAAATGGGCTACAAACAGTTCGAAAGCTACGGCGGACCAAAAGGATTTCTTTGGGGAATGGAGCCAAAAGAGATCAAATCCTTTTTAGATGGATTGGGCGTAAAAATGGTAAGTACGCATTTCGATTTCAGTAAAGCGGCTGCAAATCCCGATTTATTAAAAGAACAAATTGACATGGCTGCAGGTGCCGGTTTGAGCTATCTGATATGCCCATGGATCGGACCGCAAAAAAGCTGGGACGACTGGAAGAAAATCGCCGAGAGCTTCAACAAGGTTGGTGAACAAGTAAAAGCTTCAGGTCTTAAGTTCGGGTACCACAACCACGATTATTCATTCAAAGAACTGGATGGTAAATTGCCACAGGACTACCTGCTTCAAAACACAGATCCTAAGCTGGTGATGTTCGAGTTGGATCTTTGCTGGATCGACGTAGCGGGTGTCAATACAGGCGCTCACCTTAAGAAGTATGGCAAGCGCTACGAGCTTTGTCATGTAAAAGATTACAAGAAAGAAAACGGCAAACCGATCCAGAATGACCTTGGAAAAGGAAGCGTAGATTTCAAGAAAACGCTTCGTCTGGCGTTGGATAGCGGAATCAAATACTTCCTTGTTGAGCAGGAAGAATACCCGGAATCGCCGTTGATCAGCCTCGAAAACGATGCGAAGTATATGCAGAAATTGTCGGTATAGGTTTACAAAACTGACCCATTCTTAAACGACAAAAGGTTGCTCTATGGCAACCTTTTGTCGTTTGTATCAAACTAAAATATTAGACAAAAGAAAAATTTTTCTATCGCTCCCGGATAATTGAATGTTATCGAATTGTAAATATTTCAAGAGATCTTCATTGACATACCAGGAAAAGGAGACTTGCAATTCATAATGGAAGCTTAATACTACAGCACAACTGAGGTAATCAAGTACCCGTACTTTTGATCATCCAAACATGATCGAATGAGCTGGAAATCGACTGTAAGAAAAAGATTGCTTTGCCAGTTACCAATTCTCTTTACATTGATACTATCTGCTCCTAACGGACCTGGAGTAGCTGAAGCACAGGAAATACAAGAATTAAGACCAATTCATCATGCTGCTGACACTTCGTCTTCGGGGACATTTTCTGCCCTTACCTACAATATCGCCGGACTGCCGGAACTTATATCCAGCGCTCAAACAAAACGTGCTCCAAGCATTGCTCAAATTGGGAAATTACTGAATCGGTTTGATGTCGTACACGTTCAGGAAGACTTCAACTACAACAAATATTTGTATTATG
>DASYHR010001097.1:0-3734 GCA_035998385.1 Dyadobacter sp.
ATACCCGCAGGCCTGATATGACTTATGAGGCAGGAAGTCGTGACTACTTTATTTTCCGCCTGGCTGAAACTTATCTGATGTTGTCAGAAGCGCAACTAGGCGCAGGGAAAGTAAAAGAAGCGACAGATGCGATTAACATGGTGCGTACAAGAGCAGGCTGGGCTGGTAAAAAAGAAGCCATGGCGATTACGCAGGCGCAAATGACATTTGATTTTATGATGGAAGAGCGTGCAAGGGAATTAGCTGGTGAGCAATCACGCTGGATGGATTTGAAACGCTGGGGTAATCTGGTGGATCGTGTGAAAAAATACAATCCTCAGGCAGCTGCTAACGTTGGGCCACAGCACTTGCTGAGACCAATCCCTCAGACACAGATCGACCGGAGTGCTAAAAATACGGAAGGAGTGTCGGTTTTTGCTCAAAATCCTGGTTATTGATTTTGTAGTGTTTAAGTTGAATAAACAAAATGGCTGCTGGTTCAATACCGGCAGCCATTTTGCTTACTTGTGATGTAAGAACCGGAATCAGCTCCATCCTTGTGCTGTAATCGGCACTCTGTTATCTCCTTTCGTGTGTAACACAATCTCGTCCTTATTGTCAGTCACATAACCAATCACCGTGATTTTGGGATTGTTTTTAATCAGTTCGTAAGCATCCTGCGGAATTGTGAATAGCAGTTCGTAATCCTCTCCACCATTCATAGCCGCAGTAATCGGACTGATATTGAGCTCTGTCGCTGCCAGGAATGTATGATCGTCAATTGGTAATCTTTCCTCATATACAATTGCTCCTACCTGCGATTGTGCGCAAAGATGAAGCAAATCCGAAGCAAGCCCGTCAGAAAGGTCAATCATAGCCGTTGGGAGTACACCTGCTTCTGCAAGCTCGTATACTACGTCCATTCTTGCTTCAGGTCGAAGTTGACGCTGTATCACATAATCGTTTCCCTCCAGCTCGGGTTGCATATTTGGATTGGCAAGGAAAACCTGTTTTTCGCGCTCCAGTAGTTGCAGACCCAGATAAGCACCGCCCAAATCGCCCGTAACACATAATATATCGTTGGCTTTTGCTGTGTTGCGATACGTGACAAGATCTTTTTTTACCTGTCCGAATACAGTTACTGAGATCAATAGGCCCGATCTCGAAGATGTTGTATCACCTCCAACCAGATCTACATTGTAATCCTTACACGCCGCATGGATACCCGCGTAAAGCTCATCTACAGCTTCTACCGAAAACCGGTTGCTCAAAGCAACACTTACTGTCACTTGCTTGGGGATACCGTTCATCGCTGCGATGTCCGACACATTTACGGCAATCGCTTTGTATCCCAAATGTTTCAGCGGGAAAAATGTAAGGTCAAAATGGACGCCTTCCAATAACATATCTGTAGTCAGCAACCCATACTTTGTATCCAGATCTATGACGGCCGCATCATCTCCGATACCACGAACGGTTTCAGGCAATGAGGTTTTAAATCCTTCATTAATTTTCTTTATAAGGCCAAACTCGCCTAAGCTGCTTATCTCTGTTCTTGATTCCATGATGCAAAATTACACAAAAAAACGGAGCCCGTTCCACTTGGAAAAGGCTCCGTTTTTTAAGCTATTTGAGTTGCTTTTAGTTCCTGACTCACCGAAGTGAAATCATGGATTCGTAAGCGTATATTCGTTGATGGTATCACCCGTCTTTTTACTTGGGTTCACATTTTTGATTACCAGTTTCGAGTCGTCGATTGAAATGATATCAAACTCAACAGTTCCGCCCGTACCCGAAGGTTGTGGGGTAAGTCCTCTCAGAATCAATTTTGAATCGCCTTGCAATTCCCATGTTCCTGAAAAGGTATTGTTGTCCCATTCCGTATACACAGCAGCATTTGAAGCGCCTGTCAGGTTAAGCCTGAAATTAGAATAACCTGGCACTGAATTACCGGATCCTCCACGAGCATAAACAGATGTTGTGCCATGTTTAACGGCTTCTGCCGTCCACGCTTTTGCGATTCGCTCAGAAAGAGGTTTTACTTTTTTCTTACAACCTGCCGTGAAAAGGGCAAGGCTCACCGCCAGGCAGCAGAGGAACGCATAGTGTTTTTTCATATCAGAAATATCAGAATTTACCTTAACAAGATGCCAAGTTCATACTTTTTGCTGTTATTTTCAAAATAATTCGTACTGGTGAAATAAAAATGACGTCAAAAGTTTGATTGACTAAATTGCGGTTTAAAATTTATTTTTGATGAGAGAATATACCAAAGCACAACTGGCATTACGAAACGGGCAGGACCGGGAGGAAATCTGGTGTGCATACAAAGGCATTATTTATGATGTGACGGCATCCAGGCTTTGGAGAAACGGGCATCATTATGAACATTGGGCAGGGCAGGATCTGACAAAAGAGCTGGGCGACGCTCCGCATACTGACCGGGTTTTTGAAAAATTTGCGGCTATAGGAAAGCTATCAATCCCATAATATCTGTCTCACTACTTCAATAATCAATATCGGCACATGGGTTCAGCATCAGGTTTATTGCTCGCCGACAGCGGCTCCACCAAAACCGACTGGGTATACATTCTCGGAGATAAAAAAGTTAATTTTCAGTCTGCCGGATTAAATCCTTTCTATCAGTCCAAAGAGGAAGTTTCGGCGGTACTGAAGCAGGAGGTTGTTCATCGTGTTGGCGGCGAAGTCAGCCGTATCTATTTTTACGGAGCCGGCTGTGCCGATGCGGCTTCTTCTATGCCGATTACCAACGCATTGTCGGATTGTTTTTTTTTAGCTAAAATTGAGGTCGCGTCAGATATGCTGGGTGCATCTCGCGGATTGTGTGGCCATGAGCCTGGCCTTGCCTGCATATTAGGTACAGGTGCCAATAACGCTTTGTATGACGGAACGTTCAATACCCGATCTATCGGTTCACTTGGTTTTTGGCTGGGGGATGAGGGGAGCGGCTCGTACTTGGGAAAAACTCTGGTGGTACATTTTCTTCAGAATGAGTTACCCGTGGATTTGTCGGTAGCATTTGCAAATGCATTTCCTGAGATAAATCGTTTGTTTGTTTTGGATAAAGCTTACAAGAAACCTTTTCCAAATCGTTTCTTCGCATCTTTTACACAATTTATAGGTCAGCATATTACTCATCCTTTTTTAAATGAAATGGTTGAGAAAAGCTTTGATTTGTTTATTGAAAAATATGTGCTGAAACATCCGGAATCAGGATCACTGAAAGTACATTTTACGGGATCTATAGCCTATTACTTCAGCGCTATTCTGGAATTATCTCTTCAAAAAAATGGCCTTGAAAAAGGGCAAATCCTTAAAGCGCCCATGGAGGGACTTATCGGTTACCATTCTGCGGACTAAGAGAAATAGTATCAGCAATCGAATTTTAGAGTGACAATCACCGTTACATAACGCATATACAATAGAGCTGTCAGCTGTGTTCAGCTCGGAAGATCAATCAGAATTAAGGATGTCGCGTAGAACTATTCAGCTGCTCACTATTTTTTCGGCCCTGCTTATCATCGGAGTGGTGATTACGCAGATATATTGGGTGAAACAGGCTGTTGAACTCAGACACCGCCAATTCAACCAAAACGCGCACGTGGCACTGCAGGATGTTGCTTCCAAGCTGGCACAGATTAATGGCGTGATGCAGACAACAAACCCGGTAGAACAGCTATCTCCTGAATATTTTCTTGTTAACACCAATGCTACCACGCAGCCGGATCTGCTTG
>DASYHR010001098.1:0-1580 GCA_035998385.1 Dyadobacter sp.
GGTCACACTTTCGCTGCCGGAGCCTCCGCGCGATACTGAAATCATTCCTGAAAATATTCCGCTGGATATCATCTATGAAGATGACGTGTTGCTGATCGTGAACAAGCCTACCGGAATGGTCGTACACCCCGCATTTGGCAACTGGACCGGTACATTGATCAACGCATTGGTATATCACTTCCAGAACCTGCCGACGGGCCGCAATGGCGAAGGGCGTCCGGGTTTGGTTCACCGTATCGACAAGGACACCTCCGGCCTGCTCGTGATAGCCAAAACTGAGTTTGCCATGACTTTTATTGCCAAACAGTTTTCAGATCACACTATTGAACGTACCTACAACGCGTTGATATGGGGAGAACCTAAGGACGCGAAAGGGACGATCAGCGGACATATAGGAAGGAGCGCGAAGGATCGCAGAGTGATGGATATTTATGAAGATGGCTCTCAGGGGAAACACGCAGTGACCCATTATGAGATCATCAAACCAATGCGGTATGTGTCTCTGATCAAATGTAACCTTGAAACAGGGCGCACGCATCAGATACGCGCACATATGCAACACATCGGTCACCCGATCTTCAACGATACCGTATATGGAGGACAGAAAATACTGAGAGGCGGCACTACGGGTAGTTACAAAGCCATGGTGGAAAATTGCTTCAACTTTTTGCCCGGACAGGCTTTGCATGCCAAATCGCTGGGATTCGTTCATCCGACTACAAAACAGTGGATGCAGTTTGACACAGATCTGCCACCCGACTTCCAGGCCCTGATGGAAAAATGGGACAAATATGTTCAGAATCAATAGTGAAAATTGTATCTTGTAACCATTCTCAACTCAGTTTTTAAGATATGAATGTAACTACCCGCCAAGGAACCGTTGACGATATTCCGGCAATTTTTGATCTTATCAAAGAACTTGCCATTTATGAGAGAGCGCTCGACCAGGTTTCGAATAATGTAGACAAACTAACCCGCGATTACAGCGAAAAATTATTTGATTTTTTCGTCGCTGAATCTGATTCTAAAATTGTTGGTCTTTCATTGTACTATTACAGATATTCTACCTGGAAGGGGAAACGGTTGTATATGGAGGATATCATTGTCACCGAAGATATGCGTGGTAATGGAATTGGTAAAATACTTTTTGATGCCACCGTGGCCTCCGCAAAGAGCTCAGGCTGTACCGGAATGATGTGGCAGGTGTTGGACTGGAACACTTCGGCAGTTGGCTTTTACCGCAAGTATGGTACCAGTTTCGATAACGAGTGGATTAACTGTAATCTTGATTTTTAATCTGCTGTTACAAACAACTATTTGTTTGCATTGAAACGAGGGTGTCTCAAATTAATCTTGGGGCTCCCTCTTTCATTTATTTAAAGTTCTGTGAGAGTTTATCGTTTAGAAAGCTGTGTTGAAATCTCAGGCGATAAGTCAATTGAATTAGGCAACAAAAAGCTCCTCTAAGCAGCTTTTTTTCTGATATTCTGCGCGATTGCAAGTAATCCCCACTCAATCTCAACTTTTTGCTTACCACCGAGCATAAATCTACGGAAGCCGTGGTTACCTTTTATATTACC
>DASYHR010000029.1:0-6746 GCA_035998385.1 Dyadobacter sp.
TCAAAACGACAACTTACGCTCCGTTCTTATCCAAATGTTTTATTTTCTGTCAAAAGCCATTGTATTCCTGATCATGCCTTTCAGCATTTTTTTCGTGCTGTTCATCTCAGGAATTTTGTTTAAAAATAAAAAACGCAAACAACTCCTGCTCATTCTCTCCTTCGCCTGGCTTTTTATTATTTCCAATACCTGGATTGTAAGCAAAGCTTTCAGATGGTGGGAATGGCCGTTTACAAACATCAGCGAGGTAACTAAAACTTACGATGCAGGCATTGTTTTGTCGGGCGGGATGATGGCGGCTATGCCACCAGGCACCGACCATGCCGGCATGGGTCCAAACAGCGACAGGTTCACGCAGGCATTTCTGCTCTACAAGGCTGGCAAGATCAAAAAGATTTTTATTACCGGCACAAGCATGTCACAACAAATGGCTCAAAAAACGGGTGAAACCCGGCAGGCTGCATATATGCTTGTAAAATGGGGCGTAAAACCGGAAGATATCCTGTTCGAAGAAAAAGCCAGGAATACGAGAGAGAATGCTTTGAATGCAAAACAGGTCCTCACGCCAAAGTTCCCGAATGGGAGCTATTTACTGATCACTACTTCTTCGCACATGAGAAGGTCGCTGAAGTGTTTTGCAAAGATTGGTATGCAAGTGGATCCTTATCCTGCCAATATAAACGGACGGGAATACGCATGGACCTTTGAAAACTTTTTCATTCCTGATACACAAGCCCTATCGGATTTTGATTCACTCTGGCACGAGTGGGTGGGCTATCTGATGTATAAAATGATGGGTTACTGCTAGCTGAAATAGTCATAGGATATAATCATCTGATCAATGAGATGAATCATTCATCAATGACTATCCCTGACTATTGCTCGCAAATGGCTCCGAAAAGAGCCTAACTTAATTCAACAACCTACTAGACGCTCAGAATCTTAACCATTCTCAGCAAGTCTTCGTTGATCGGCTTCGGCAGACGAATGGTATCCTCGAAAGGGGTATAAACCAAATCGTTATTGATGATACCTGCCATTACATTTTTTTGTCCTGCCATAAGCCCTTCTAAAGCTCCTAATCCCAAACGGCTGGCCAATATACGGTCATAAGCGGAAGGAGGACCTCCACGTTGGGTATGCCCAAGGGTGGTTACACGGATATCAGCATCTTCGCTCACCTGACGTTTGATTTTGTCAGCAACTTCCTGCGCACTTCCTTCTTCGTCACCTTCGGCAACGATGATGATGGATGAAGATTTTGAACGGCTCCAACCTTGTTTCAATGTTTCAACAACTTCAGAAATAGGCGTCAACACTTCCGGCACCATCACAAGCTCCGCACCTCCGGCAATACCCGACTGTACAGCGATGTAGCCTGAGTCACGACCCATTACTTCGATAAAAAATATACGGTCGTGAGAACTTGCCGTATCACGGATTCTGTCGATCGCGTCCAAAGCGGTATTTACTGCCGTATCAAAACCAATGGTATAGTCTGTTCCGTACAAATCGTTATCGATCGTTCCCGGTGCACCTACTGTAGGAATTCCATATTCGTTACCGAAAATCATAGCTCCGGTGAAAGTACCGTTTCCACCGATCGCAACCAGTCCTTCGATACCCAGATCCATCAGGTTGGCGTATGCTTTTTTTCTTCCTTCGGGCGTCATAAACTCCTTGCTACGCGCAGATTTCAGGATCGTTCCTCCTCTTTGAACAATATTACTCACTGAATGTGAGTCCATTTTAGACATTTCACCATTGATCATCCCATTGTAACCCCTCCTGATTCCATAAACCTCGATCCCATGGTATACAGCTCCTCTCACGACGGCGCGGATGCAAGCGTTCATGCCGGGTGCATCTCCCCCTGAGGTAAAAACTCCAATTCTCTTCATTTATTTATAGGTTATTTCTCTGCAATTGCTACAAAACGTATTTAATCTCTAAAGTCGCAATTTCCACAAATTTATCTGGTATTTTCTTAAAATGTACCGTCTATACATGAATTCTATTAAAAAAATACCAAAATAAGATTCGTTTTTAACATCTTAAACCTATCTCATTACTTCTATCTTTGCGCGAGGTAATAAAAATTTAATGTTCAAATACAGCGCTTGTATCAACTTTTCATGAGTGAAAAGTCATATTTGTAAAATAATACGCTTTCCATTCCAATATCGTTTCAAGACTGATTCAGCTTAATATTAATAAAATGAAAAATTTGTTTTCCTGGCAGCGCCTCTGGCCCCATCTGGTTGCAGTAATTGGATTCATCATTCTGTCGCTCGCATATGTGTCACCGGTGCTACA
This sequence comes from Dyadobacter sp., assembly GCA_035998385.1. GTDB lineage: Bacteria > Bacteroidota > Bacteroidia > Cytophagales > Spirosomataceae > Dyadobacter. The sequence goes on from DASYHR010000029.1 coordinate 2,317, forward strand.
AGGTAAGAAACTGAATATGCATGACGACCAGCAGGCCAGAGCGGCGTCGAGAGAAGTTGTAAAGTACCACGAACAAACCGGAGAATGGTCGCAGTGGACCAACAGTATGTTTGGCGGTATGCCAGCCTACATGATCGGGACTGACTATGTAACCAGCCTCCCGACCAAACTTGGACAGGGCGTAAATAAGATTTTACCTGCTCCTGCCAATTACCTGCTTACCGGTCTGGTGAGCGCCTATGTACTTTTTCTGGTACTGGGTGCGAGTGGTTGGGTGGCAGCCCTGGGTGCCATTGCGTTTGCCTTTTCCTCTTTTAATATTATCAATCTTGAAGCCGGGCACGTCTCTCAGATCATCGCGGTCATGTATGCTCCCGGCGTGATCGCAGGGGTATTTCTGGCTTTCAGAAAAAACTGGCTCGTGGGCGCAGCAGTTACTGCCCTCTTCTTTTCTCTCGAACTATATGCCAACCACGTCCAGATCACCTATTATCTCGGCGTTGGTGTTGCTGTTCTGGTGGTTATTGAAAGTCTGGCACTTATCAAATCAGGTAGAATCAAAGAACTTACGCTGGTTCTGGCAGGTCTGGGTTTTGGGGTCTTAATTGCTGTAGGATCGCATACTACCAGACTATGGAACGCATCCGATTACACTAAAGAAACCATCAGAGGAAAATCTGAATTGAGTCCTCTGGATGCGCAAAACGTATCAAAACAAGATGGATTGGATAAGGAATATGCCTTCACATACAGTTACGGAATCGGCGAAATATTGACACTGGTTGTTCCTAATGCGTATGGGGGAACATCTTACGGTCCGTTGACTAACAATTCTGAAACTTATAAAACACTCACAGGGCGTGGTGTGGATGGAGCAACGGCCTTAAATGTTGTACAGCAATTACCGCTGTACTGGGGTGAACAGCCGATCATGGGAGGCCCTTACTACCTTGGATCCATCATATTTTTCCTTTTTGTACTTGGTATTTTTATTATCAAACACCCGGTTAAATACTGGATTCTGGGCGTGACCGCTCTCTATATTGTGTGGGCGTGGGGAAAAAGCCTGGCAGGAATTAATTACCTGTTTTTCGACTACTTCCCTATGTTCAACAAATTCAGGGCTATCACAATGGTGGTTTCCCTGGCAGAGTTACTCATGATTATTCTGGCTATTCTGGCTTTATCCGCTATTGTCAGGAAAACTATTGCGTGGAAAGAGCTGCAAAAACCTTTCCTTATTTCACTAGGTATCACAGCCGGGCTGATGCTTGTACTGTCATTAATGCCCACTCTTTTCTTCAACTTTCAATCATCGAAAGACGCACAGGTAGTTGAGAGTTTCACACAGATGACGCAGGATAAAAACTTTGCGCAGCAGATCATGAATTCAATTGTTCAGGACAGGGCTGGTCTGATGAGAAGTGATGCTTTCAGGAGTCTGATATTCATCCTGCTGACTGCCGGTTTGATATGGCTTTGGATGAAAGATAAAGTGAAACCTTTGGTATTGTATCCTGCACTTATTGTACTGATGATCATCGATATGTTTGGAATTGACAAAAGGTATCTGAATAATGATGATTTTGTAAGCAGCTACGCAGCAGAAGCCAAAGCGGCTCCGAGTGCGGCGGATGAGCAGATCATGAAAGATCCGGACCCGAACTACAGAGTTCTGGATGTGTCGTCCCAACAAGGTCCTTTCAACAGTGCGGATGCGAGTTATTTCCACAAATCTATTGGCGGATACCATGGCGCCAAACTGCGCAGGTATCAGGAGCTATTTGAAAGACAGATATCGAAGCCTAATTCAAATCCGGGTATTTTGAATATGCTGAATACCAAATATATCATTACGGCTGATCAGCAGGGTAGTAAAGTAGCGCAGCCAAATCCGGATGCCAACGGCCATGCCTGGTTCGTAAGCAGCTACGAAGTTGTGGCTAATGCAGATGCCGAAATGGCAGCATTGGACTCTCTGAAAACAAAGCAAGAAGCTGTTCTGGATCAAAAATTCGGAGATAAACTGAAAGGCTTAACACTGCAGAAAGACTCAACAGACAAAATCAGTCTGATTACGTACAAACCAAACGAACTGACTTACGAGAGTAACTCAGCTCACGAAGGTTTGGCTGTATTTTCGGAGATTTACTACAACGTAAGAAACGAATGGCAGGTAACAATAGACGGTAAACCTGCAGATTTGCTGCGTGCGAATTATGTACTTCGCGCACTTAGAGTACCTGCCGGCAAACATACAATTGTTTTTAAATTTGAACCCGTTTCAGTTGCAACTGGTAAAAACATTGACCTGGTCAGTTCTGTGCTGCTTGTAGCATTGATCGCGGGAGCTTGTTTTGTGGAAGCAAAACGCAAAAACAACGCCTGAAAACAGCCGTATTTTTGATTAGAGAGCAGGTACCCCGGTATCTGCTCTTTTGTTTTTCAGAGATTCACAACACCTGCTTTGGCAGCAAATTACACCCCGTTCGTCTTCATTTTGTATATTTGAAGATACTGTTTGACAAAGAAACTCCTACGATATGCACGCGAGTCTGACGATGAAAAAAATAGCCAAAGAACTTGGTGTATCAGTTTCAACGGTTTCCCGTGCATTGCAGAACCATCCGAGAATCGGGGCTCAAACTACCGAAAAGATACAAAAACTGGCTCGCGAGTTGCATTATCAACCCAATAGCCGTGCCATCAATTTCAAGAATAAGAAATCGTACAATGTAGGTGTGGTGCTACCTTACCTAACTGAACAATACTTTTCCATCGCACTTTCAGGCATTGAAGAAACCCTTTCAGAAAAGGGTTACAATATGGTAGTGATGCAGTCAAGAAACGATTATGAGCGGGAATTTGAGGCTGTCAGTTCGCTTATCCGACACGGGGTGGATGGTATACTGGTATCCATGGCCGCTGAAACGTATAACAAAAGCCATTTCAACGACGCCACGCACAAAGTACCGATTGTATTTTTTGACAGAGTCTTGAAACACCCGAGATACAGCGCTGTTTATGGCGATATCACTAAGGTTGCCTTTGATATCATGCGGTTTCTGATTGACAAAGGTCACCGCAATATCGCACTCATGAATGGCCCCAATTCTTTACAGGCTACATCCGAAAGGGAAAAGGGATACATTGATGCTTTGAAACATTACAACTTGCCGATCAATCAGCATTACATCAAAAACCTGAACCTGACAAAAGAAGATACTATTCTTAAAATCAACGATTTATTGAACCTAGACACTTCTCCAGCAGTGATTCTTGCGTTTCATGACTACATCGCCCTGGATGCGATGGAAGTCTGCAAACAACGAGGACTAAAAATCAACAAGGATATCAGCTTCGTCACATTCTCTAATTTTTCATTTTGCAAATACCTGGACAATCCGCCTATTGCTACGGTGGAACAGTTTCCCGGTGAATTAGGAAGCCAGGCTGCGAAACTTTTGCTTGAGGCCATGGAAAATCCGGATTCCTACACGCCAAGGGAAATTGTAATTGAGCCCAAACTGATTGTACGATAAATCGGCCCGGTAATTTTTTCCATTACTCTTCCGACAGCAGATTAAAAAATCAAACATTTTGCATATTGAAAGACTGCGCAAATTTGCGCAAACGATTGGGCAGCCAGTTCAATCGGTTGCGCAACTCTTTTCACATACTTTCGTCTGAACATCACTTTATTTACTTTCCACAGAAATATACATTTGCTTATGAGCTCTGACAAATCAATTACAAGTAGTCCGGTACATACTGATCCTGCAATTAGTTCTTTTCTGGCAACATCCGCATCCGGCCGGATCTGCCTGTTTGGAGAACATCAGGATTATCTGGGTTTGCCTGTCATTGCTGCAGCTATATCACGACGCATTTCGATCAGCGGGGATTTCATAGATGACAGCCTTGTTGTCATTCATTTACCTGATATTAACCGGAAAGAAACCTTTGAGCTTCAGACAGAGATTCCGTATACGAGTCCTCGTGACTATTTCAAAAGCGCTATCAATGTGCTGACTCGCGATGGATACAGATTTTCAAAGGGACTTGAGGTAACTGTACATGGCAATATACCGATCAACTCGGGAACATCCAGTTCCTCGGCTTTGCTTGTAGCGTGGATCAACTGGCTTACCCGCATGGCTGATAATCCATCCAAACGCACCCGTACAGAAATAGGCGAACTGGCTCACAAGGCAGAAGTACTCGAATTCGGCGAGCCCGGCGGCATGATGGATCATTATTCAACCGCTGTAGGTGGAGTAATATACCTTCAGTCTAAACCGATCGTAAAGCTTGAAAATTTCCAACCGGCATTAGGCAGTTTTGTACTGGGCGATTCGCGCCAGGCAAAAGATACACTTGGTATTTTAAAACATGTAAAGTTTGGCATGCTCGATGCATTGGAAAAGATC
>DASYHR010000038.1:0-5372 GCA_035998385.1 Dyadobacter sp.
AGTAACCAGTTGGTTAGCAGAATAAGCACCCCAGTCAGCCGTTTCTTTGTTCATTTGAGTCGCTGCTATAGTTGCGTCAATATCTGTACTTACTTTCGCACGTGTACGGATCTGTTGCCAGTAAGTTCTTGCATCTCCATCCAGCGATCCATTTTTTTCATAAGAAGCTTCGATATAATTCAGATAAGCTTCCACAGCACGGAATGTGATCGATCCTGTATAACCAGCGCCGTTTCCTGCATGAGCAGCATCGTAAGTTAAACCTTTACGGATGGTATATCCTGTAGAATATTTTTTCTCGTAGCTCGACTCCCAGATCTGAGGAGTTGGTTCGATTTCGGTAGCATGCGTTCCCTGAGCCAGGTTAATCAATACATTTTTCTGACCAGGTTCTTTCAGGAACAAATTCAAACGACCATCACGACCCTGACGAACATCGGTAATATAGTCATCACCTTTGTAGCCACTACCCGCTGCGTAGATGGGAAGACCATTTGCCATTAGGAAGCTTTCTACCATACTGCGTGTAAGACCAACCGCATAGTTTCCCGCCATTGCATTCACAGGTACGTTATGCGTAACCAATGTTCTGTTGTACTGTCTCCAAAGTAACACTTCACTGTAGCTGTTCATATTTTCAGCACTAAACATGTTGAAATATGGGTTGTCGCTACTCAAAGATTCAATGATACCTGTATTGTTAACCAACGCAGTTGTAGATGCTACTTCCTTTGCTGCAGACATAGCCTGAGTAAGGAAGAAGTCGATCTCTCCTTCAATGCTTCCACTTGGAAACTGGTAGTTAGCATTGTAAGCTTTGCTTTTACCAGGCCATTCCGGACCGTTTGGTACCAATGCAGTTCCTTTAAAATACTTCAACCAGGTTCCCTCATACAAAGCAACACGTGATTTCAGCAGTTGGGCAACCTTCTTTGAAAGTCGGGTCTTAGCACCAGTTGGGGCAGTAGGTTGCATCATGAGAGCAGCAGAATCCAGATCGGAAATGATAAAGCGCGCTACTTCGTTACGTGGATTTCTGATACTTGCTGCTGTAAGTATTTCTGAGTTGTCCGGCATCGTATTGCGGATAATCGGGAAATCACCTACTGCCTGAAGTTTAGTGAAGTACTCATGAGCGCGAAGGAAGTACATCTCGCCAATATAGTGACGGATGTTGGCATCGCCGCCTGTAATTTCTCCATTCTTATAACGTGGTACAACCGTTTGTAAAAAGTAGTTAACCTGAAATATATTTTCAAACCTCCAATCACCCGGATTATTAGCATCACCGGTGCCAACTCTCCACAGCCCAGGAATGTACTTATTGTCCAAAGCAGGAATTGCCATGTTGTCTGTATTTCCATCATTACCGAATGTACCGAAACTCCAGTTTGTATGAGAAGGAAGAATTCCAGGGTATCTTTCAATGGCGTAGGCAGCCAGTTGTGACTCTTCCCTCAAGTATGCTTCAGGGGTAATGCTAGACAACGGAGCCTGGTCCAGATAGTCGTTGCAGGAAGCCATTGCCATACCGGTAAGAAGTACAGCAACCGCATTTTTTATTTTATATCTGAAAAAATTCATTTTTAATATTTTAGAAAGTAACACTTAAACCTGCTGCGTAAACCTTTGATAGTGGGTAAACACTACCGCCTGATCCACCGTCGATCGTTTCTGGATCAAACATTTTAGCTACTTTGGTACGTGTGAAGACGTTTTCGCCAGACACATAAACACGTAGTTTCTGTATTGCGAGTTTCTTCGTAACATTTGCCGGAATGGTGTATCCCAACTGAATATTTTTCAAACGGATGTAAGAAGCATCTTGCAAATACGCGCTCTGTACATTCTGGTTTTTGCCAGAGTTGAACAAAGGACGAGGATAGTAAGAATCAACATTGGCTCCAAGAGGGTGGTTGTCATCTGCACGGAAGTAATCCGCGTGCTCAACAAGTCCTGCCGACCACCACATGTTGTTGGTAGCTCCCCAGAAGAAGTAGCTTCCCTGCCAGATATCGCGTTTCATTACTCCTTGTAAAAATCCACGGAAGTCAAATCCTTTATAGTCAAGGTTGATATCCATACCTATTGTGTAACGAGGCGTGTTGTTACCAAGCAGTTTTTTGTCACCCGGATTGTTCTGCGTATTGGATCCCTGGTCGATTCTGCCGTCACCGTTAAGGTCAGCATACATAATATCTCCTGCTGCCCATTGCGATCCCAATGCAGTTTGTCCACCGTTCGTCATTGTAGCAAGGTGAGCGTCCATTTGCTCCTGCGACTTTGCTATTCCAATGGTTTCATATCCCCAGATTTCGCCCAATTTCTGACCCGTTCTATACTGACCCAAATCCATTGTAGGGTTTGGATACTTGGTGATTGTTGTTTGATAATCTGAAAGCAGCAAACGAGCACCGTAACCAAATCCTGCTTTTGTTTGATCTTTGTAGGAAATCTCAAATTCAAAACCACTTGTTTTTAAGTCGGTGTTGTTGATACGAGGTACACCAGTTCCCAGGATAACCGGAAGAACAGGAGCCGGTCCAACCATGTTGGTAGTTTTACGAAGGAACCAGTCAAACGAACCAGTCAAACGGTTGTTAAGAAGTCCCCAGTCTAAACCAATGTCATAACTTTGGATTGTTTCCCACGTGAGTGTTGAACTAACCAGACCCGGAGCACCTGCTGTATTTGGTCTTGCACCGTCAATAAGCCATGCCCCATTAGCAGTACCGACAGGCTGTGTCACATATGTGGGATAGAAGTCAGCCGTGTTGTCAGCAGGTTTTTGGTTTCCAAGCTGACCATAAGAAGCACGTAATTTCATCGTATTAATGAAAGGCAGATTATCTTCCCATACTTTTTCGCGAGCCATGTTCCAGCCTACTGATAGAGAAGGGAACAGATTCCATCTCTGATCAGCACGGAAACGAGAAGATCCATCGTATCTAAGATTACCTTCAAACAGGTATTTTCCATCGTAGTCATAGTTCAAACGACCGAAGAAACCAGCAGTTGCCCAACGATGATAAATCCCACCAACTGCCGGAGCTACAGGAAGACCATTTGCATCCGTCCCGTTAGTTGTTGCTAAAGTTGGCAGTTCAGGCACCATGATACCGTTCCTTGTGGCAGTGAAATCTTTATAATTTGTAAGTTCCGTTTGGAAACCACCCATGATCTTAAAAAAGTGTTTCTGTGCAATGGTCTTGCTGTACTCAGAATAAAGGTTAGCATTGAAATAGTTTTCTTTGTAACCATATTCAGTTACTTCAGAATTGCGACCATATAGAATAGGATTACCAGCTACGTCGTAATTGTACGTACGTTGTACATCCCAGTGACGGAAATCGTTACGAGTACGGTAGTTAATTTCAGCGAATGTTTTCCAACCTTTAACTGGCTCAAATACAAGTTGTAACTGCTGATAAAGATAATCTTTTTGTGAACGGTCTTTTCCACCATCTCTCATGCCCAAGGCAGGAGACGGAGAGCTGAACAAATTACCATTTGGATCATATAGTGGCAATGTAGGCCAGCCCTGGCGTCCCAATCCTTCATAGAAACCATTTGTTAATTGAGAAGGACGGTTGTAATCTTCACGAATAAAACGAGTGCTGTAATTTACGGCAACCTGATCAGTCAGTTGGGAGTTAATTTTAGCAGTAAATCCGTAACGGGTGAAGTCATCCTGATTGAATTTCATCAATCCCTGCTGCCCCATGTAGTTACCAGAAAGGTAAACCTGCGTTTTGTCATTTCCTCCGCTCAGGCTAAAGTTATGTTCTTGTGACAATGTTTTAGCACGGAACATCGCCTTGTACCAGTCAACATTTGCATTTCCATGCGCGTAACCATCAGCCCACTGGCTTGGATTGTTTGGGTTAGGAATAGTCGTAGTAGTAATTTTTCCACTCTGGTAATCCTGAATACGCTGCAAAAGTTCTGCGTTAAAGTGAGGAGCACTACCACCGTTTGTACCTGCGTCGTTGAAGTACAAAGCAAAAGTGTATGAATCCATCATCTTAGGCATCAAAACCGGAGAAGTTGATCGCAAACTGTTATTGTAATTCAGTTGTAACTTACCAGATTTGCCTCTTTTAGTAGTAATCAAAATTACCCCGAATGCAGCACGAGATCCATAGACAGCAGCAGCAGCAGCATCTTTCAGTACCGAGATGTTTTCGATATCCTGAGGGTTAATAGCATTTAAGGAGCCTTCCATACCGTCTACCAGAATAAGTGGACTGGAAGAAGAGTTTCCAATGGTACCGACACCACGAATGTTGATGGTTGGGTTACTTTCAAGTGAACCATTGTTCTGGGCAATATTCAAACCTGTTACCAAACCCTGAAGTGCCTGGGAAGCATTACGAACCGGGCGGTTCTCAATGGCTTTAGCATCTACTGTTGCTACAGCACCAGTCAGGTTTACTTTCTTTTGTGTACCAAAGCCTACAACCACCACCTCGTCAAGGTTGTTGTCATTATTAGCCAATGTAACATCCACTTTGTAAACACCACCTGCAGACGGCTGACGACCTGTCAGAGTCACTTCATTAGCCGTGTAACCTATGAAAGTGAATACTAAAATTGCATTCTTTTCTACATCCAGTTTGTAATTACCTTCTCCGTCTGTGATTGTACCGGTAGTCGTACCTTTTGCTACAACACTCACACCTGGCAATGCGCCTTGTGTATCCCTTACTACACCTTCTACTTTAACAGTTTGTGCAAAACTGCCTGTAAAGGACATTAAAGTCATCATCAAGCCGAGTAGTAAGCCGGGCTCTCTGAGAAACACGAGTAATTTTTTTTTCATTATAGATTAATTGGTTAGAACTGGATCCGGTGGATTACATGGCCGGATCTGACATATTAACAATTGTGGCGTGCAGGTTGCTGCTGCCAGGAAACGGGTACTCTTTTTTAGTTTATAGTAGATTTTTCTTGTGTCATATTTACACATGTAGTTTGGTGGATAATTATTTACACGTCCGAACCGGACAGCCGTCTTCTACTCGCTTTTTATGCGGGAAGGATAATTAAAAATTTTGTGTGTGGTACTGTACTTTCGAAAGAAATGTGTGGAATTTCCTCGTGATGGGCGAATAGGCTTAAACCGTATCCAATATGCCTGATTACAGCGGATAGAACTGGTAATATGATCAGGATTGGTTTACTTAGTGTTGTATTTTAAGGATTTGAGTTATTTGTCAAATAATCATTTGAATAGTTCAAAATTATGTACCTGCTTTGATTAAACGCGGGTATAATTCGTTTTTAAAGGGGTGTAATTCGTTTTGATCCAAAAAATATAACAAAAATATAATAGTACTATTCTAACATTAGTTGATAAGCAAGTCAGTGAT
>DASYHR010000040.1:0-3912 GCA_035998385.1 Dyadobacter sp.
ACCAGATCGGGCAGATTAGCCAGACTTTGTTCAATCGGGTAAGTGACAAGTTGCTCAGTTTCCTGAGCGGCAAGCGTGGGTGTCAGCGTGATAATCTGCACCTGATTATTGGTAATATCGGGCACGGCATCCACCGGTAAATCAGATGCACTCCAAAGCCCCCACACAACAAGCCCAAGGGTAAAAAAAACCACGATAAGCTTATTGCGGATCGAAAAATATATGATTCTATCCAGCATTTTTGTTAACATGAAAAGTGTGCAGATATAGCATGCCCGTGGCTTATAGATAGCCATTATAACAAACTAAACTGAAAACGAAACAGGTTAAACCAGGCGGGGCGGTTGCCAGATCAGACCTGCATTGGCCTGATCAAATGAAGCTTTGTATTGAAAAGATTTCTCGGGGGTAGCCGGCAAGCTCTTGGGCAGCGACAATCCGAAAAACATCGGCGGCATTGTGACGGTGGCACAACAGGAGCAAATACATAACGGAGAACAATAATCACCGCCATGTTCCGGGTGATCCGACTCATTGTGAACGACTTCTGTAGAAACGTTACCATCAAGAGACAGGTGTACTTCACCATCCTGGCAGGGAAAGCAGGATAAGATTCCGATGTACAAAGCCAATATGATCAGCGACAATTTCATGCGGCAAAGATATAGCGAACCCTTGTGCAACAGGTAGGCAAAAACAAAAAATTAAAAATCTTATGCCTACACGCATTGTATAGGCAAATAAACCTGAGCTATCTTTGCGGCCAATACCATGCGGAGTACTCTGATTTACATATGGCTTATTTCCACGCTCCTGCCGACGCTCAGTCAGTGGGGAACCATTGCGTATTATCAGATTAATAAAGAATACATCACCAAAGTTCTTTGTAAAAACCGGGACAGACCTGAACTACATTGCAACGGACGGTGTGATCTTGCCAAAAGGCTCAACGCACAGCAGGCAAAAAAAGACCAGCAAACCAGTGATCAGGTTCAAAACCTGCCGGTGGTTCAACTTTTCGCATCACCGGTGTTATCTTTTCAGTTTTATCAAAGTTCCTTTCGTAGAAATCCTGAACTTAGCTTCGCTTACAAGCTGATGGCTTACCAGGCGCATCTGTCTGTGACGGTGCCCCCGCCCTGTCAGGCTTAATCCCAACCATTTCAGGGATCTGCAAAATCACTTTTCCCATTGATTTTACAGTTTTTTCGTAAACCGAAGAAAGGGTCGTTTGCCATGCAATTGAACGAGCTATTTGTCCGCAAAAACAATTTGCTGTTTGATATTATGGTTATGACTCCCGGCAGCCGGGAATGTCTGTGCAGCGCATCGACGTATGGGCAGATCACATCTGTCAGAATGCAACGCGTAGATCCCAAATCAATTCTTTTTAACCCGTCTGCAGTTTGATGCGGCTGGTCATTATTTACAATACGCATATGAACTTCAAATATATTTCCCTTTTTCTGTTCATCATTTTGAACAGTCACATTTCTATTGCCCAATCAGAACGAGGCTCGCTGAGCGGACGAATTGTCAATATAGATCAATTACCGGTAGCTGGTGCTACGGTTACTTTCCGGAATACGACACTTGGCGCATCTACCAATGACGACGGTGAATTTCTACTGACCGGAATCACTCCCGGATCCTATGTTCTGACAGTATCCAATGTCGGTTACACCGCCCATACGCAAAGCTTAAAAATCTCAAAAGGCAGGAATTCTTTTTTGACACTGCAACTTTCTGAGAGCAGAAAAGAACTAAGAGAGGTCGTGATTACAACCAGCAAAAACCGCTATCAGGTACTGGCCTCAGGTACTTCTACCAGACTTAATACACCACTGCTTTCTACCCCGCAATCGGTACAGGTATTGGGTTCGCAGGTTTTGAAAGACCGTCAGGCGTTTACGCTCAATGAGATTGCCGGCACATTTACCGGCATGAAAGCCAACAACGGAAACGGATCGTTTCAAATGCGCGGTTTTACGGCTTACTCTCCCAACGATGCAAGCTTTCTACTTTACAACGGAATCCGAGGCAACCTGTTCCTGTGGAGCCAACAGCCTCTTCTTTATAACGTTGAATCCGTGGAATTGCTGCGCGGACCTTCAGGTGCTTTGTTCAGCGAAGGCTCACCGGGAGGTGTTGTTAATTTCATTACAAAACAGCCACTATCAGAAAAACGCGCAGGTATCGATTTGTCATTAGGGAGCTGGGCGTTCCGACGTGCTTCCGTTGACTTTACAGGTCCGCTTACCCGAAACAAAAAACTTTTGTACCGGGCGATTGTAGGTTATGACCGTTCCAAGAGTTTCAGGGATGATCAGGACAAACAGAACTTATTCATTGCTCCGTCGCTGACTTATCTGGTCAATAGCAACACATCGGTGAATCTGGAAGTGAATTATGCCTATCAAAAAGCGGTGCATCAATACGACAATGGGAGCTACATTTATTCCCGGCCGGACGGCAGTTTTGATTTCAACTATTATCCGAATAACCTGACTATCCAAAGCCCGACGGATTACGGAAAAACCCACAATGCTTCGGCTACATTAACTTTTAATCATCAGGTCAATCAAAATCTGAAACTTACCGCGGTGCAGCGTGTAGTGAGAAATACGCTAGATTACACAGACCATATTCCGTCAGGCAGAATCAGAAACGATTCAATCAGCCGCGGATACCAGGATTGGGAAACCGACAGATTCAGTTTGCAAACCACGGCCTTCGCCACCTACACTACAAAAACAGGTTTATTGGGTCATCAGATTGTCGGCGGAATAGATTACAACCGCTATGGCTGGACAAAAAACGATTATCAGTATAAATCTTCGACCAGGATTTCGATACTCAATCCGGATTATACCGGGAGTGTACCTGACGCTTCCACGCCTGCCATCGAGTCTGATGATAACAAACGCACTACAAATCTCATAGGTGCATACATTCAGGATCAGGTAAGTATTGGTGAAAAGTTAAAAGTGCTCCTGTCACTTCGTTATGATTCCTATAATGGCAAGGAGACGCCACTATCGGATCGCGATGGCAAACAAGGAGACGAGTTGAAAGCAGCGGGCTGGATTCCAAGGGTTGGTATCGTATATCTTCCGTTAAAGAATGTATCTGTTTATGGTACTTACCTGAAGTCATTCAATCCTCAAACATCCAACAATATACTCGCCGGCGGCCCATTCCCTACCCGACAGTCAACCCAGTATGAAGTCGGTTCAAAGGCTGATCTGATAGACAATCACTTGTCTGCAACTTTATCACTCTACCAGATTAACTACGCCAATATTCTGACAGCGGCTCCAACTGAAGAAAACCTGCACAGACAAGCGGCCATCGATGGGACGCGTAGCAGAGGGACGGAGTTTTCATTAACGGGGAACCTGAAAGGCCTGAATCTGATTGCAGGTTACGCTTTTAATGAACATGTATTGGTAAGTACAAGCTCCTATGGAAAAAAGGGTGATCGCTTTGCCAATGCGCCTAAACATCAGGTTAACTTCTGGGGAAAATATACACTACCTTCCGGCGTGCTGAAAGGATTAGGTGCGGCTGCCGGAATGCGTTATGTAAGCAACCAGGTGGGCTTGCTTAGCAACCAGAATTTTCTCTTTCCCGAATATACCGTCTTCGATGCCGCGCTCTCCTACCAGCGCAACAGATATGTGATTCAGGTAAATGCCTACAATCTTACCAATAAACATTACTTCACCGGAAGCCGCTCGGGTGTGAACACGGCGGGGCTCGGAGATCCGTTCAATTTAAGGATTGGGTTGAGTTATCAACTTTGGTAAACCGGAAAAGCAGGGCAGCGAAATGTCCTGCTTCTCTTATCTAATGCTGAACGACGAACCTAAAGAATATCACCTGATTGAAAAATGGGCAAAATAGCAATGA
>DASYHR010000044.1:0-4333 GCA_035998385.1 Dyadobacter sp.
GCCGGTGCTTCGTGGTAGTACTTTGGTGACAATGTGATAAAAAAGCTATTTTCAAATTTCCGAATCTACATGTCGAGGTTAGTTCTAATTATTCTTCTGATTTCAGTTTCCTTTATCCATCAGGTTTCGGGGCAGCGCAGCACTGTTAAAAAGCCTGCGGCTCCAGCTCCAAAAGCTACTGCACCTGCAAAGTCTGCAGCTTCGGCTCCAAAAGTTACTGCGCCTGCAAAGTCTGCAGCTTCGGCTCCAAAAGTTACTGCGCCTGCAAAGCCTGTAGTGATTCCCGATACGATTAAACCTGCAGAGGTCAACCCAATGGAAGAATCGGTCGGTATTACCGAGAAGGAAGCAGATGCATTGGCAGAAAAAGCTGAACAGACAGCCAAAGACACGATAGATGCATACAAAATATCTATTGACGATATTTCCTATTTATCTGTATGCCCCGGAACAACAGTACATATTCCATTTTCAACCTCAGGGCCTTTTGATGACGACAATACCTATATAGCTCATATCATTGATGCTTCCGGTAAGTCAATCGCCATATCATTGCCTTCTAAAAAAAGCCCGGTAAAAGCGGTCATCCCATCGTATAAACTGGGTGGTGAGATATATTATTTACAGATTGTCAGTAATATATCTGTGGTTAAGAGTTCTCCGGTTGCTATCCGGTTGTTACAGACGCCATCTGCCAAACTTGAAGTTATTGACGGAACCCAGGCAGCCAGAATTATGCCCGGACAGGAGGCGCACCTGCGTGTACAGCTGAGTGGAACGGCACCCTGGTCTTTCCGTTTATCGGACAGCACAACCGTATTGAGTACATTATCAAATCCGCATTATCTCATTGTAAAACCTTCTGAGATAAAAAATTACAAAATTACTGGTGTTTCAAATGCTTGCGGGAGTGGTACAATCACCGGTGAGGTCATTGTCAATGTAGACAACAATCCTGAGCCTAAACTTGAGCTGAAGGAAACTGACAAAATTGCAAGGCTTTGTAATAACATTCCTTTTCAGGTTCCTTTCAGCGCAACGGGGAAATTCAAAGCCGGCAATAAATTTACAGTTCAGATCGCGGATCGCACAGGATCATTCAAGAACTTGTCGTCTCCTGACTCTTCAGGTTATATCACAACCCAAATTCCTGAAACTTACAAACCGGGAGAATACAGGCTTCGTGTAACTTCGTCTGCACCTTACCTTACAACTCAGATTGCAAAGGTGACTATTGTATCGCCGACAACGACAATTTTACAAAAAGACTCTTTGTTTTTGGATGAGAACGAAACTGGTGAACTTACAGTAGCATTTAACGGCGGCGGTCCTCCATGGTTTGTACTACTTTCCGACGGCACTTATGAAAACAATATTCAGGAGTCTCCGTATAAAGTGAAAGTAAAACCTTATTACGACACCAATTATCAGATTACATCTGCCGGTGGACTTTGCGGAGTAGGTAAATTTTCCGGCCGTGCCAAAGTGGCTGTAAAAGCGCCGCCTGTAGCGATTACTCTTGAAAAGTTATCTCAGAACGTGGTGTGTTCCGGAGCGGTGCTGGAAATTCCTTACAAGACCGCCGGACGCTATAACCCCGGAAACAAATTCGTAGTGCAAATGACCGATAAGAATGGTCGCTTTGTGGATTTACCAACTACCATTACGCCTACTACGATGAACGTAAAACTTACATCGGTTTCGTCATCAGATACCATCAGAGCACATAAAATCCGTATTATTTCTTCTTCCCCGGCCGTATCAAGTGCTATTGAAGAGATTGATATTATATCACCTAACAAAGCCATTGGCGAGGTTACCGGAAAGGGAATCATCACAGCAGGACGCTCTACACGCATACAGTTGAAATTCAAAAATGGATTACCACCATGGTCATTCACACTTTCTGATGGCACGGCAATTAACGGCACCTTCCTGAATCCCTACCTGATTTCAGTATCACCCACTGCAACGACAGAATATACTTTGACTTCTGTAAAAAGTGGATGTGGAACCGGTACAAGCAAGGGAGCTGCGGTTATTACGGTTGAAAAATAGTTAAACCATAACAGGCGAACATGGTCAGATTTTCGGCACATAGGCCTGCAGGAGCAGCATATATTTCAGAGCATAAGGTGCTGAAGTATATGCTGCTTTCTATTGTAATATGCTTGGCTTGTTATCAAATATCATTTTCGCAGTCCTCGCCTATCGGAAGCTGGCAGTCTCATTTTAACTATAAATCGGCTCACCAGGTTATAGAAACCTCTGCAAGAATATATGGTGCTTCCAACAATGGATTTTTCAGTATTAGCAAAACAGGTGAGGACTTTCAGACTTTGGGAAAAGAAGACGGATTTTCAGAGACGGGGATTGCTTCACTGGGCTGGGAAGCAACGACGAGTACCTTGCTGATTGCTTACCGGAGTGGAAATCTCGATATTGTTACATTGAACACTGAAGGCCTGCCCGAGAAGATTGCTCCATGGCTACTTTTCGAATCGTCGAATGATCTTCCGGAAAATATCAACATCAGAAAAATCGTATTTGAGAATGGCCTGGCGTACTTGGCAACCAACTTCGGAATAATGGTCGTGGATGTGGGGAACCGTGAGGTGCTGGATACTTACCGCTATATCGGTGCAAATGGAACGCAGGCTAACGTCAAAGACATCTCTTTTACGCGAGATTCGATTTACATTGTTACAACTCAGGGATTGCAATCAACCACAAGAAACGAGTCGGTAAATCGTCAGTATTTTGCCAACTGGAAATCAATTAATACACCAGGAACTACCCTGGCCATTTCGTCTGACTCCAATCATCTTTACGCAGGTATTTCCGGCAAAGGTATTTATCAAAAAACGGCTACGTCCTGGACGCTGATTTATCCTTCGGAAAGTACTTATTACGCCTTTACTGAATCGTCCTCGCAAACCATCGCCACCATTCATAATGCCATCGTTACAATTACCGAAGCTGGTTTGGTATCAGTACTAACGAATGAATTAATCACTTCTCCAAGACTGTCCGTTGCAAATGATTCCAGGCAGTACTGGGTCGCAGATAGTAAAAACGGATTGACAGGCAATCCTACAGGTACATTTCGAAACTATAGTCCTGCTGATACCGACACAACTATTAACCCGAGACCCGATTCCATAATCACCGATAGGGCCGGCATGAGCTGGACTCGACTTCCTTCGTATTTAGGAGGCGGAATTCTGGTCAAAAACCCGGCGAATAACCGGGAAAAACTCATCTCTACCATAACTGGTAGCGGAGGCTTACCTTCCTCGAATATTAATAGTATAGCTATAGATCAGGAGGGATATATCTGGTTTGCCAGTGACCGGGGCGTAGGTTTTGTATCGTCAGAAGATCTTTTTACCACAAACAGCATTAATGCTATATTGCCAGTTTACGGTCAACGGCGGCTGTTTGCCAATGAGAGATGCACCGCTATAGCCGTTGAAGCCGGTAATCGAAAATGGATAGGCACTCGCAACGGATTGTACTTGTTTAACGCAGATGGCACTGAGCAAATCTCCTACTTCAATCAGGAGAACAGTCCGCTTCCCTCCAGCCAGATCAGTACGCTTGAATTCCATTCAGAAACGGGTCGCCTTTACATTAACACTCCTGCGGGCATGGTCTCGTACCAGACACAATCTTTGGCGCCCTCCGACAACCTGAACAATGTTTCTATTTTCCCAAACCCGGTCAGACCAGGATTTTCGGGATTAGTCGGAATAAAAGGTTTACCAGCAGCATCGAGAGTGAAAATTACTCAAATGTCTGGCCGGCTTGTGTTTGAAACCATTGCCGAAGGCGGATTGGCCACATGGTCGCTGAACGACTACACTGGCAAACGAGCAGCAGGCGGGATTTATCTCATTTTCGTTGTATCTCCAAACGGAGATCAGCAACTTGCAGGAAAATTGGCAATTATAGATTAAGCTTAACTAATACATCAACGAATTCATCATCCTGATATATGACAGAACCTGAAAAGTCACCCTACATTGTTGGTATTACCGGAGGAAGTGCATCTGGTAAAACCTACTTCATGAAAAGTCTACTTGACTCATTCGGCAAGGATCAGATCACCCGCATATCTCAGGATAATTATTACCGGCCGATCCATGAAATTCCGCGGGATGAAAATGGCGTGGAAAACTTCGACCTTCCTGAAACAATCGACCACCACCTGTTTGCGGAGCACATCGCAGTTTTGCGTGCTGGCAGAGAAGTACATCAAAAAGAATATACGTTCAACAACCCCTTGATCAAACCTGAAATATTGGTTTTTGAACCAAGGCCCATTATTATT